>NZ_VTDU01000014.1:0-59553 GCF_035615615.1 Acinetobacter sp. MD2(2019)
AAACAATTGATTGGTAAGTTTTTCACTGTGGGTATTGAAGGAAATAATTGTCGATTGAGGCATCGCATCAGGCGAGGATTTAGGAGAAGCTGTAACTTCTCCAAAAAGCTTGAGAATCATTTCAAAGCGTTTGATTTAGTGTTCTTTTATATCAACAATGGATCCGTCTAATGCCAGCATACTTTTTGAAACACCACCGCTTATTTAACTTTCAACAGTTCCACATCAAAAATTAAAGTGCTATTGGGGCCAATGGCATCGCCTGCGCCAATTTCACCATAACCGAGTTTCGCCGGAATAAAGAAACGTGTTTTTCCACCTTCTTTCATGGTTTGTAAACCTTCTGCAAAACCTGAAACCACTTGGTTGACTGCAAAGTCCGCAGGTTGTTGGCGAGCAAAAGAACTATCAAACACTGTGCCGTCAATTAAACGACCTTCATAATTGACAGTCACAGAACTGGTTTTTTTCGGGCTTGTGCCAGTACCTGCCTTTAAGACTTGGTACTGTAAGCCAGATGCTGTGGTAATCACACCGGGTTTTTTCGCATTTTCAGCTAAGAATGCTGCACCATTTTTAGCATTGACTTGCGCTTGCTGCTGATGTGTTTGTAAATCTCGGGCTTCGGCTTGTTTTTTATATTCAGTTAAGGCATTGCCCATTTGTTGTTCAGACAGTGCTGGGGGTTGATTATTCGCAGCAGCACCTAGCCCTTGGGTGAATGCCTCTAAATTGAGACCTTTAATCGCATCGATATTATTTTTACCCAATAAAAAGCCAAAACTATAACTGGCTTGATCGTTCATTGAGCTTTTTGCATTAATGCTTGGTGCGGCCCATGTAGTTGACGTAAACCAAACCAAGGCAAGGCTTAAGCTAAGCGTTTTTTTCATTATTGAGATCCTAAATAATGGGTAATTAACAGTTTCTATACTATAGGGATTTATTTGACACGAAGTAAATTAACTTTAAAGATTAAAACGCTGTTTGGCGGAATAGACACATTGCCTTCTGCGCCATAAGCCAATTTTGCAGGGATATACAGCATGATGCTGCCACCTTCTTTAATTAAAGGGATACCTTCTTGCCAACCAGTAATTACATTTTTGAGTGGAAATTCAACAGGCTCGTTGCGCTTAAAGCTGCTATCAAACACCGTACCATCAGCTAATTTACCTTCGTAATTGACTTTAACCGTCGAATTTCGTGTGGGTTTTTTGCCTGTACCTTCTTTTAACACTTGATACTGTAAGCCAGACGCAGTGGTTTTAATGCCTGGTTTTTTAGCATTGTTGGCCAAGAAGGTTTTATTGAGCTCTTCTAGCGAGTTGGTTTTGCTCTGCATTTCTTTCTGGTAGGTAATAAATGCTTGTTTCAACTGTTCATCGTTATAGGCAGGTTTATCGTGTTTTTGACCATCGCGAACACCATCAGCAAAATAATCCGTTGCAACATCGGCAGGCATTTCACTACCGATTCTATAACCTTCTGCATAACTGATTATATCAATAGGTTTGGTTGAATGCTCTGGTCTATTGTTAGATGTTGATTCGAAAGTTGTATTGGTATTTGTTTTTTTCTCGGTGAGCGTTTGAGATGGTTCCGCCCAAAGGCTAGAGCAAATCAGCAAAGATGATAGTCCAAGTATTCTTTTCATTATTGATATCCTTAAAAGCATTATGGCGCGTTTAAAGCGCGCCATAATAAGAGTTTTATTTAACTTGAAGCAAGTCAACTTTAAAAATTAAGACACTGTTTGGTGGAATGGCTGGATTGCCTTGTTCACCATAAGCAAGGTTTGCAGGCACATATAACATGATACTGCCACCTTCTTTCATCAGTGGAATGCCTTCTTTCCAACCCGGAATGACATTTTGTAATGGGAATTCAACTGGCTCATTACGTTTAAAGCTGCTGTCAAAAACAGTGCCATCGGCTAATTTACCTTCGTAATTCACTTTAACCGTCGAATTAACTGTAGGTTGTTTGCCTGTACCTTCTTTTAACACTTGATACTGTAAGCCAGACGCAGTGGTTTTAATACCCGGTTTTTTTGCATTGTTGGCCAAGAAGGTTTTATTGAGCTCTTCTAGCGAGTTGGCTTTGCTTTGCATTTCTTTCTGGTAGGCAATAAATGCTTGTTTCAACTGTTCATCGTTATAGGCAGGTTTATCGTGTTTTTGACCATCGCGAACGCCATCAGCAAAATGATCGGTTGCCACATCGGCAGGCATTTGACTACCCACTTTATAGCCTTCTACATAACTGATCACATCAACAGGTTTGGTTGAAAGCTCTTTTTTGTCGCTTGAAGATGGGTGTTGAGTGGCATAGTAGATAGGAACAAGGGCTGCTCCACCTAAAATAACCGCAATCGCAACGGGTAACGCTTTACTCATGGGTCGAGATGTCCAAATTGATTTATGGTGTAAATAAGCGATTGGCACGGCCAATTACTTCGTTGATTAGCATATAACGTATTGTAACTAAACGTCCAAATATTTTCAGATAAAGCTGTGGATGAAAGAGATAAAACGTGTTTTAAAACTGTAACCCATGTCAAAAGTCTGTTTCAGTTTGGCTGTTTTTATCCGAACAAGAAAAGTCATTTCTGTTATGATTGCGGCTATTGATTTGGCTATTTTTAACTTTTTAGGATCGGACAGTTTATGTTGCAACAAGATCAACTTAAAATCGCGATTGTCGGTTTAGGCTATGTGGGACTGCCACTTGCGGTCGAATTTGGTAAAACGATTGCAACGGTTGGTTTTGATATTCAGCAAAAACGCATTGATGAGCTCAAAAATGGTCAAGATCATACCCTTGAAACCTCATCTGAAGAATTACAACAAGCGCAGCACTTAGGTTACACCACCCAAATTGACGATTTAAACGCGTGTAACTTTTTTATTGTGACCGTTCCAACCCCAATTGATGACTCAAAACAACCCGATTTAACGCCATTAATTAAAGCCTCTGAAAGCATTGCCAAAGTGCTAAAAAAAGGCGACATCGTGGTGTATGAGTCGACCGTATATCCGGGGGCAACCGAAGAAGTTTGTATTCCTGTACTTGAGAAAAATTCAGGTTTAATCTTCAACCAAGATTTTTATGCAGGGTATAGCCCAGAACGGATTAATCCGGGGGATAAAGAACACCGTGTCACCAATATTTTAAAGATTACCTCAGGCTCAACCCCTGAAATTGCCGACTTTGTCGATGCGGTGTATCAACGGATTATTGTTGCAGGCACGCATAAAGCGCCAAGTATTAAAGTTGCCGAAGCGGCTAAAGTGATTGAAAACACCCAGCGCGATGTCAACATTGCCTTAATTAATGAGTTGGCGCTGATTTTTAATAAAATGGGCATCGATACCGAAGATGTGTTAAAAGCGGCAGGTACCAAATGGAACTTTTTACCGTTTCGTCCAGGCTTAGTGGGCGGGCATTGTATTGGCGTCGACCCGTATTACTTAACCCACAAAGCGCAGGCGATTGGTTATCATCCTGAAATTATTTTGGCCGGCCGCCGTTTAAATGATGGCATGGGCGCCTATGTGGTGACTCAATTGGTGAAAACCATGCTGAAAAAACGCATTCAGGTGGAAGGCGCAAAAGTTTTAGTTTTAGGCTTAAGTTTTAAAGAAAACTGCCCTGATATTCGTAATACCCGTATTATCGATATCATTCACGAGTTGCAGGAATATCACATTCAAGCCGATATTTATGATCCGTGGGTGGATGCTGCTGAAGTTAAACACGAATATAATTTGGAATTAAGCACTGAATTAAAACAGCATTATTACGACGCAGTGGTGTTGGCGGTGGCGCATCATCAATTTAAAGCGTTCAACCGAGAAGATATTGCCAAACTCTGCAAAGCTAATTTTGTGTTATACGATTTAAAATATGTGCTGGATAAAGACAGCGTTGATATTCGCTTGTAAGTTGCACTATGTCTAAAAAAGTCTATTTAAACTCGATATGGATGATGGCTGAAAAGCTGTTGTCCATTTTTGGTTTAATCTTTGTGACCTCGTTTGTGGCGCGTTATATTGGGCCTGCCAATTTTGGTAAGCTCACCTTTGCCACCTCCATTTTTGCCATTGTGCAAACTTTATCGTTATTTGGTTCAGACAATTTAATTTTTCAAAAAACCAGTCAGAACCGTAAAACAGGTGAGCATTTAATTTATGCCAGCCGTGCGTTACGTAATGTCTTTTTTGCCTTTTTTGCCAGTGCGGTGTTGCTCTATTTATATTTAACGGTTGATGCACTGACCTTTATTTTTTCGGTGGCGGCCTGTATGGGCGTGTATTTTTCCCTGCACGATACTGCCTATAGCCTATATTTTAATGCCACATTGCAGTCAAAATTTAACACCATGTGTAATGTGGTGGCGATTGTAGTCAGCTTAACGGTGCGATTCTTGATTGCAAAATTGCAACTTCCAGTCAGTTATTTAAGTTTGCCGATTGTGTTGGTTGCCTTAGTGCCATTTTTAATGCGCCGCGTCATTTTTCAGCGCAAACAACTGTCCAATCCACAAAAAATGGGCGCAAAATTAGCCCATTACCGTGGCTATGTGCTGAAAGTTGGGCGTAAATTGGTGTTATATAGTTTATCGATTGCTATTTTTACCAAAACGTCACAGCTATTTTTAGGCATGAAGTCGCAGCACGATTTAGGCATTTATTCGGTGGCAATGACGCTGGGCAGTAGTTTTTATTTTGTGTTGAATGCCTTTATTTCATCTTTTTTAACCCAAATTTATGCCGAAAAAGATTTTGAACGTAGCCAAAATATGGTGGCACGCTTAAATTTAATGGTCATTGTGATTGCATCCAGTGCAGCCGTCTTTTTTGCGCTATTTGGGCATTGGATTATTGCGTGGCTGTATGGTGCAGCGTATCAGCAAGTCAATGATTTACTGGTGATTGCTGTGTTTGTGACCTTGTTTTCTGGCATGTCGACTGTAGCAGAGAAATATTTAATTAAATTTAATGCCTATGATTATTTACATCATAAAACGTTATTATTGGTCGCCTTTAATGTGCTGATCACTTTTTTTGCAATCCATTATTTTGCGTTATATGGGGCAATTTTTGCCATTTTAGCCACTGAAATTTTATCTTTAACCCTATTTAATTATTTTTATAAGCGCGGTTTAATTTTAGATACGCATCTTCGTATTTTTAAGCCCTCCACCTATTGCAAACGCTGAGAAATTGCCGATGAAGCTAAGCTTGATCATTCCTGTGTATAATGTTGAACGCTATATCGAGCAATGCTTAGCGAGTATTTGTCAGCAATTGCCACAGCCAAACTTTGAAATCATTATTGTCGATGATGGCAGCCCTGACCAAGCGATTGCCACAGCGAAACGTTTTTTGCAGCAGCAACCCGAGGATGTTCGCCGTCAATTTAAGATTATTCAACAAAAAAATCAGGGCTTAAGCGGCGCACGCAATACCGGCATTGCGCATGCGCGTGGCGAATATGTGGCGTTTTTAGATTCAGATGATTTTCTCAACCGCAATTATTTTGCCGAGGTGTTCAAGGGCATTCAAACCGAAGCCGACATTATTCAATTTGCCGTGCAGCGCGTAGATGATGCAGGTCAGAAATTTCCTTTTTTGCACCCGATGTCAAAGCAAGGTTTGCATGGAATCGACCGTGATATTTTGCTTGAGCTTTCGAATCGTGCTGCGTGGTTTGCATGGCTGCGGGTCTATAAAACGTGTTTATTTGGGCATATTCGCTTTCCTGTGGGCAAAAATTATGAAGATGCTTACACCACGCCGTTTTTATTTTTTGCAGCAAAAACGGTGTATTTTTGCCCTGACGTGTTAATCAATTATCGCATTAATCCAACCGGCATTACCGCCACAAAATCTGCTAAAAATATGGAAGATTTAGGCAATGTGCCGATTTTTTATTTAAAGCACTTGGCGCAGCATCCCGAGCTTGCTGCAAGTTTAGTGGCAATTAGCCAAACGTATATTATGGATGTGTTGAATATCGATGGTTTTGCCGCGGCACAGCGCCGTTGGGGTGCATTAAAAATGCAAATTCAACAGCAAAAAATTCAAGCGGATGTACTGCGGAATCGGGGTAATCGTTTATTTTTAAAGTATGGCGTGTGGTTTTTATTGCTAGATCGTTATCTTCGCCGCGTAGGTTTAAAAAAATGAGTGGCAAAATTTGCTTTTTAATTGGTAATTTAAACTTATCTGGGGGCACAGAGCGCGTTACTACTTTGATTGCCAATAGTTTGGCGGCTGAAGGCGAGCAAGTTTGTATTTTAAATTTATCGCAGGGGGAAACGCCTTTTTTTCCTTTAGATGCACGCATCGAAAACTATGCTCTCTATCCACATGCTGTGTCGATGAAACGGCAGTTTCTTGCCACTGTGGTGAAAATTCGCCAATTTGTAAAACAGCATTGCATTCAACATTTGGTGGTGGTGGATAGTATTTCCTGCGTTTTTACTGTGCCTGCGTTAATCGGTTTGAAGGTGCAGCATATTTGTTGGGAACATTTTACCTTTAATGTCGATTTAGGGCTGCGCTTACGTCAGATTGGGCGATGTTTAGCTGCGCGTTATTGTGATGCCGTGGTGACTTTAACTGCAAAAGATGCCGAATTATGGCAACAGGCAATCGCTCAGCTTCGCGCTAAAATGGTGACGATTGCCAATCCATCACCTTTTAATGTTGCAGCGACTTTGCCAACTCAAGCCGTGAAAACTGTGCTTGCGGTGGGACGTTTGCGTCCTGAAAAAGGCTTCGATTTATTGCTACAGGCTTGGCAGCAAGTGATCAAAAATGATTCTGACTGGACCTTGCGCATTGTGGGCAGTGGCGAGCAAGAGCAAAGCTTAAAACAACTGGCAAAGCGCTTAGATATTGATCCATATGTGCAATGGATTGCTGCGACCCCCAATATTTCTACAGAATATCAACAGGCTTCGCTGTATTGTTTAAGCTCGCGTTTTGAAGGTTTTGGCATGGTGTTGCTTGAAGCTTTAAGTTTTGGTTTGCCGATTGTGAGTTTTGATTGTCCGATTGGACCGCGTGAAATTCTAAAAGACAGCTCTAATCTTCTCATTGAAGCGGAAAATATTGAAGCCTTAGCCGCGGGCCTTGAACAAATGATGCACTTAGAATATTCGGCTTACAGTCAGCTTTGCAAAGACAATCAACACCGCGTTGCCGATTATTCGGCCGCAAAAATTGTGCAACAATGGCAAAAATTATTGGCCCAAGCTTAGAGCATAAAATGAAAATATTATTTTTAATAACAGGCTTAGGATTGGGCGGGGCAGAAAAAGTGGTGACCAGCCTTGCCGATCAACTTTTTTTGGCGGGGCATCAGGTTAAAATTGCCTATTTAAAAGGCGAGGTGATTGTTCGACCTGAACAAGACGACATTGAGCTGATTGATTTAGGTTTTCATGGTATTACCAATCTGATGCACAGTCTGCAAGCAATGAAGCAATTGTTACAACGCTTTCAACCCGATGTTGTTCATGCGCATATGTTCCATGCCATTGTCTTTGCGCGGTTATTAAGAACTCATCTGCAAATTCCGTATTTAATTTCTACCGCACACAGTAAAGCTATTGGCGGGCAGTTACGGAAATTTTTATATCGTCTGTCTGATCGATTCAGTGATCTAAATACCAATGTGAGTGAAGAAGCCACGGCTTTTTTTGTTGCACAAAATGCCTTTTCGGCGACAAAATCGGTCAGTGTCACTAATGGTATTGATACGCAAAAATTCCAATTTTCACCCCAAATACGTCAGCAGATGCGTCAGCAGTTTCAGTTGATGGATAATGTGCCTGTATTCATGGCGGTGGGGCGTTTAAATCCCGCCAAAGATTATCCAAATTTAATTGCAGCGTTTGCTTTATTACATGCAAAACATCCACAGGCCAAGCTGTTTATTGTGGGCGAAGGCGAACAGCGCTCAGGCTTAGAGCAACAAGTCCATAAGTTAGGCCTACAAAACCAAATTCATTTTTTAGGTGCAAGGCCCGATGTGAACGCCTTGTTGTCGATGGCAGATGTGTTTGTGTTAGCCTCGGCTTGGGAAGGTTTTGGTTTGGTGGTGGCTGAAGCCATGAGTTGTGAACGCGTGGTGGTGGCAACCGACTGCGGCGGTGTGAAAGAAGTTTTAGCGCAGCCAGAATGGTTGGTTGAGCCGCAAAATACACAAATGCTTCACAAAAAAATGGAGAACGCGTTACAATTATCTGAAAATGAAAAAGCCCAATTAGGTCAGAAAAATCGACAACGTGTGATTGCCCAGTATTCGATGCAGCATATGTTGCAGCAATGGTTGGCGCTTTATCGTCAAGCAATATAGAGAAACTCAAATGACTCAATATCAACAGTGCTGTGAGCAATTGCAGCGTCAGCCGAAAATGTGGTTAATTACTGGTGTTGCTGGCTTTATTGGCTCAAACCTACTTGAAACTTTATTAAAATTAAATCAACACGTGGTCGGTTTAGACAATTTTTCTACTGGTTTTCAGCATAATTTAGATGAAGTGCAGGCGAGTGTATTACCCGAACAATGGGAAAATTTTAAATTTATTCAAGGGGATATTCGTAGTTTAGAGGATTGCAGAACTGCCTGTGCCAATGTGGATTATGTGTTGCATCAAGCCGCACTTGGTTCGGTACCGCGTTCAATTGCAGACCCGATTGCCACCAATGCCTCTAATATTGATGGCTTTTTAAATATGTTAGTGGCGGCAAAAGAAGCGAAGGTACAGAACTTTGTTTATGCCGCAAGTAGCTCGACCTATGGCGATCATCCTGCGCTACCCAAACAAGAACCAAACATTGGTAATCCACTGTCGCCGTATGCGGTGACCAAATATGTGAATGAATTGTATGCCAACGTGTTTCAGCGTTGTTATGGCTTCAACTCAATTGGGCTGCGTTACTTCAATATTTTTGGTAAACGCCAAACGCCTGAGGGTGCTTATGCTGCGGTGATTCCAAAATGGACGGCTGCCATGATTCAAAATCAGCCGGTGTATATTAATGGCGATGGTTCGACCAGTCGCGACTTTAATTATATCGACAACGCTGTACAAGCTAATGTATTGGCTGCAACCACAGAAAATACTGCAGCGCTGAATCAAATTTATAATGTTGCCGTTGGTGGCAGAACCGATTTAAATCAGTTATTTGCGATGTTAACAGACACTTTGGCAAAAAATCATGTCAATTATACCCAAACCGCAATTTATCGTGATTTTCGTGCTGGCGATGTACGTCACTCTCAAGCCGATATTTCTAAAATTGCCACTTTGTTGGGTTATGTACCGGCTTTTGATATTGCTCAAGGTATTGAACAAGCCATGCCGTGGTATGTGCAGCATTTAAAGCATACGGCTCAATAATTCATGAAATTTTGTATTATTTCTAATGATTTACACAGTGTGCGTAATTTTCGTGGTGATCTGTTAAATGAGATTGCCGCACGAGGCTATGCTGTGCATATTATTGCACCCAATATTCAAAATCACCCCAAAGATGCAGCACATTTTCAAAAACTGGGCTTTCAATTACATGCCTTTTCAATGCAAAAAATGGGCACTAATCCCATTGCAGATACGAAAACAATTTTAGATTTATACCGAATTTTAAAACAAATTCAGCCGCAAAAAGTGCTTAGTTACACCATTAAGCCGGTGATGTATGGCAGCATCGCGGCCTATTTTGCCAAAGTGCCTGAGCGTTATCTATTATTGAGTGGTTTAGGATTCGCTTTTCAGCAAGATAATCGTGAAGGTGGTTTTAAATATATTAAAAAATTTTTTGATCAAGTCTTCCATTTTGCTTTAAGTAAAGCCTCTCGTGTTATTTTTCAAAATGCAGATGATTTGGCGTTAATCCAATCGCTCGGTCATTTAAACAATATTCCCACTGCGGTGGTGAATGGTTCAGGGGTCGATGTCGAAAAATTTGCTGTCGCTCCTTTGGTTTTAAGTGAACAACAGCAACCCAAACCTATTTTTTTAATGGTGGCTCGCTTATTAAAAGATAAAGGCATCCTTGAATATATTGCAGCCGCACGGCAAGTCAAACGCATTTACCCAAAAGCCGAATTTCATTTGGTGGGCTTTATTGATGCAAATCCTAAAGCCATTCGCCAAGCTGAACTTGATGCGTGGATTGCAGAAGATCTCATTCATTATTGGGGGAAATTAGATGATGTGCGTGTTGCAATTGCACAGGCCAATGTTTTTGTGTTGCCTTCGTACCGAGAGGGTATTCCGCGTTCTGTGTTAGAAGCGATGTCTATGGCGCGTGCGATTATTACGACCGATGCACCGGGTTGTAAGGAAACCGTAGTTGAAGGGCATAATGGGTTTAAAGTGCCTGTAAAAAATGCAGATGCGTTGGCCAATGCAATGCAGCACTTGATTGTTGAACCAGCACAAATTCAGTCTATGGCGATGGCATCGCGTCACATCATATTAGAAAAATATGATGTTAAAAAGGTGAATGAGGAGATGCTATGGTTTATGAAATTATGTAAAATATAATTCTTTCAGAATTTACTTAAAGGCTGTTCTAAGTCTTTATTAAGGTAAATGTTATTTTATAAAATATATAAGTGCAGTTAAGTATGAAAATTTTAGTTACAGGTGGTGCTGGTTTTATTGGATCAGCTGTTATTCGCCATGTTATTCAAAATACACAAAACCATGTATTAAATGTCGATAAACTCACCTATGCGGGTAATTTAGAATCTCTATCACTGATTGAAAACAATCCTCGCTACCAATTTTCGCATACTGATATTTGTGACCGTGCTGCACTGGATCAAATTTTCGCTGATTTTCAGCCAGACCTTATCATGCATTTGGCCGCGGAGTCACATGTCGACCGTTCGATTACTGGTTCGGCAGCCTTTATTGAAACCAATATTATTGGGACTTATCAATTATTAGAAGCCACTCGTCACTATTGGAGTGCTTTAGCAGAAAATAAAAAAACAGCATTCCGCTTTCACCATATTTCCACCGATGAAGTGTATGGTGACTTAGAGGGCACAGACGATTTATTTTTAGAAACTACGCCATATGCGCCAAGTTCACCGTATTCGGCCAGTAAAGCCAGTTCGGACCATTTAGTGCGTGCATGGAATCGGACCTATGGTTTACCCACGATTATTACCAATTGTTCAAACAACTATGGCCCTTACCATTTTCCAGAAAAATTAATTCCACTGGTGATTTTAAATGCCTTGGCAGGTAAATCTTTACCTGTGTATGGCAATGGTGCGCAGATTCGTGATTGGCTTTATGTAGAAGACCATGCTCGTGCGTTGTACCAAGTGCTGACTGAAGCGCAAGTGGGCGAAACCTATAATATTGGTGGGCATAACGAACAGCAAAATATAGATGTGGTGCATGCGATTTGTGATTTACTGGAAGAGCTTGCGCCAAATAAACCGGAAGGCGTAGCGCAGTATAAAGACCTAATTACCTATGTCACCGACCGCCCAGGGCATGATTTACGTTATGCGATTGATGCGAGTAAAATCAAACAAGATTTGGGCTGGGTACCACAAGAAACCTTTGCAACGGGTTTGCGTAAAACCGTGCAATGGTATCTAGATAACCAAGATTGGGTGGCTAACGTACAAAGTGGCGAATACCAAAACTGGGTGGCGCAGCAATATCAGTCAGAACAGGCGTAATCCGAGTTATTTATGAAGATTTTATTACTCGGTAAAAATGGCCAAGTGGGTTGGGAGTTGCAACGTGCATTACAGCCCTTAGGTGAGGTGATTGCACTGGATCGACATCTTGATTCACTGAGTGGCTTAAGTGGTGATGTTGCAAATTTTGATGCTATTTCAATGGCTATAGCACAAATTCAGCCCAATATTGTGGTGAATGCCACAGCATATACTGCGGTTGATCAGGCAGAGTCTGATGTTGAACAAGCCGATTTAATTAATCATTTGGCGGTGAAGCACTTGGCAGTGCAATGTCAAACACATCAGGCATTGTTGGTGCATTACTCTACGGATTATGTATTTAGTGGTGAAGGCACAACCGCTTGGCAAGAAGACGACCAAACTGCACCGATAGGTGTTTATGCTAATACCAAGCGTGCGGGTGAAGTGGCCATCGAGCAAAGCAATGTCGATTTTCTGAACTTTAGAACCTGTTGGGTCTATGCATCCCGTGGGCATAATTTTATTAAAACCATGCTCAAGCTTGCTCAGTCACGTGAAGAGTTAAATATTATTGCAGATCAAATAGGCGTACCGACTGGTGCAGCCTTGATTGCGGATGTCACCGCTCAAGCCTTACGTTTTTATCTATTACAAAGTCGTGAAGCACAGCAACAACTGCACGGGCATTATCACCTTGCGCCACAAGGCGAAACCTCGTGGTATGACTATGCACAGTTTATTTTTGCAACTGCGCAACAAAAAGGGCAAGATTTGTTGGTGAAGCAAGTCAATCCGATTGCAACCACAGCGTATCCAACCCCTGCCAAACGTCCACTTAATTCACGTTTAAATACCCATAAATTACAACACAATTTCCAACTCCATTTGCCGGATTGGAAAGTGGGTGTGACTCAAGCTTTAGAGGAAATTATTCAATGACTCAAGTAAACCGTAAAGGGATTATTCTGGCTGGTGGTTCGGGTACACGCCTATACCCAATTACCATGGGGACCTCAAAACAGTTACTACCGATTTATGATAAGCCAATGATTTATTATCCATTGTCAGTTTTGATGTTGGCGGGGATTCATGAAATTTTAATTATTTCAACGCCTGAAGATTTACCGAATTTTGAAAAATTATTGGGTACAGGTGAAAAGCTTGGCATTAAACTTTCTTATAAAGTACAACCCTCTCCAGATGGTTTGGCGCAAGCCTTTATTTTGGGTGAAGAATTTATTGGTCAAGATAATGTTACGCTCATTTTAGGCGACAATATTTTCTATGGTCAGCATTTTAGTGAGCAATTAAAGCGTGCAGCAGCTCAAGAGTCTGGTGCTACGGTGTTTGGTTATTATGTGAATGACCCTGAGCGTTTTGGCGTGGTTGACTTTGATGCTTCAGGTAAAGCACTCAACATTGAAGAGAAACCTGAACAACCGAAGTCAAACTATGCTGTAACTGGTTTATATTTCTATGACAATAGCGTGGTCGAAATTGCCAAGAACATTAAACCCTCACACCGTGGTGAGTTAGAAATTACCGATGTAAATAACGTTTATCTCGAGCAACAACGTTTAAATGTTGAAGTACTGGGGCGTGGTTTTGCGTGGTTAGATACTGGTACGCATGACTCATTGCTTGAAGCGAGTCAGTTTGTACAAACCATTGAACACCGTCAAGGTTTAAAAGTGGCAAGCTTAGAAGAGATTGCTTTTAGCAATGGTTGGATTAATGCTGATCAATTAAAAGCACAAGGTGAATACTACAAAAAGACCGGTTATGGTCAGTATTTACTGAAGCTACACCAAGAGCATCTGAAAAAAGCCTAAGATTAAGCGAAATATCGTGAGCACCTTTTTGGAGTGATGTCAGAAAGGTGCTTTATAACGTCTAAGATTGAGTTGTTGTCATGAATATTATTGAAACTAAAATAAAAGGCTTGTTGATTTTGGAGCCTCGTGTTTTTGCAGATGACCGTGGTTGGTTTATGGAAAGTTTTAACCAACAGAATTTTGAAAATGCATTAACTGAACGTGGCTTAGATGTTCCGAAGTTTGTGCAAGACAATCATTCCTATTCACAAAAAGGGGTGTTGCGTGGTTTGCACTATCAGTTAAATCCGCATGCGCAAGGTAAGTTGGTGCGAGTTGTACAAGGTCGCGCGTGGGATGTAGCCGTAGATATTCGCCAAGATTCAGAAACTTTTGGACAGTGGGTTGGGGTTGAGCTGACCGGTGAAAACCATAAGCAGTTCTGGATTCCTGCGGGTTTTGCGCATGGCTTTATTGCGCTTGAAGACAATACGCAGTTTTTATATAAAACCACGAATTATTACTCTAAAGAGTGTGAAAGAAGCATAGTGTGGGATGATGCTGAGGTTGGGATTGAGTGGCCAATTGAAAATGGTTTGGAATTGAAGTTAACGGATAAAGATAAGTTGGCTGCAACATTTCAAATGATGAAAAATATACAAAATATCTTTTAAACTCACAAGACAAAAGGCTACTACATTTATTTTGAATGAGTGAATGCAGTAGCCTAAATATTTATTAGATAAAGCCATGGGAAAAATTAATTAGATTGATCCCTCTTAAGTTTTTAGATCCAGAAGGTTTGTTGATTAACATGCGATAAAAATGATCCTTCTCAGAGGGGTCTAATAGACTTTGAATAAGTAAGATATCTTGAATACTACAAACGTCTCTGAATAATAAGTCTAATTTAATAATTGGTAATCCTAAATAAACAAGTTGTATGCAATTATTGTGGATTTGGGATCCTTGTATAAAATCGGATACATATACACCGATAATTTGTCTTTTTAGTATTGTGTTTTCTTTAGATGGAGAGAAATCATAAGAATTAAAAAAATCTTCTATTTCTTGTGCCTTTAACTTTTTCGCTTTTAAATTTAAATATTTCTTTATAGCTGTTTTAATGGATATATTTTGTTCGAAAGATTCTGTGATTGTTTGATAATTCCAAAATTTTTTATTTGTACCTTGTCGTTTGAATTTGTAGTAATTTTTAAAATAATCCTCATTATTTAATAAGTTTTTTTCTAGGAATTGACTATCATAATAGGCTTTAAAACCACAATCCATATTAGTTAAGCTTTTTAATACATTGGTTAAAGCCATTTCTCCATTTTTAATAACTAAAGGGCGAGTATTAGTGTTTTTATAGTTCTTCCAATAATTAATAAGCTTTGGATGATTCATTATATGGTTGTTTATGGAAATACAAAATGAACCTAGATGATGAGATATTTCATAATTTTCTGTTGCACCTAATACATCAATGTTAGACTTGATCAAGTTATTAAGGAAAATCTCTAGATTTTTTTTAGAATAAAATAAACTATCATTCAAAATTAAAAGGCGAGAAAGGTCTTCTGAAATTTTATTGTCATAAAGATATTTCATTCCACATTTGTAACTTCCAAAATCACGCCCAAAATTATCTTTTTCTATATAAACATCAATAAGGTCAGATCTATAATTTTCTGGTAATATTTTTAGGGTATTTACAGCAAGAATATATAAACCTTGATTTTTAGCAGCTTGTAATAAATTAATAATATCTTCACGAAGTTTTTCTTTTTCATATAAGGCTAAGAGTAAGACTGGCCCACCATTAAAATTATTAGCAAATTGGACTTTTGTGTATTTTTTAGTTTTTAGATATTCTTTATAAGATTTATATCCATTATACGTAAGTAAAAAAGATTTTATAAAGCATTTATTTAAAAAAGATTTAAGAGACATAAGCTTACCTAATCAAATTTCGTGAATAGTTTGAATTGAACCGTGCTCAAGTGTAATTACCTTGTTGCATAGCCGATTAATCATATCGGGGTCGTGTGAGGCGATAATTAAAATAGAGGATTTTTCAACCATATCTTGCAGTCTTTTCTTTGCTTTTTGGCTAAAATTAGCATCACCCACAGAAAGCCATTCATCCATTAAAATAATATCCGCAGGAAAGCTTGTAATAATAGAAAAGGCTAAACGCATAACCATACCACTAGAATAGGTGCGGATAGGCATATTTAAGAAATCTCCAAGTTCACTAAACTCAGCAATATCATTTATTTTTTGTTCGATTTCTTTGGGTGAAAATCCTAAAAGCACGCCACGAAGCATGATATTCTCAAAGCCTGTAGATTCACCATCTAAACCCACACTAATATCAAGTAAGGAGACGACTTTCCCTTGTACGTCAATACTACCTGAAGATGGCGAATAAACACCTGAAAAAACACGTAATAAAGTAGATTTTCCTGCACCATTGTGTCCAATTAAGCCAATTTTATCCCCTTTTTGGATATTTAAATTAATGTCAGTTAAAGACTGAATAACGACCTTTTTACTGGAATCAGAAGCAATTTTTCCTCCTGTTGCAGCATTTAAAACACGTTTTTTGAGTGAACGATTAGACGTATTGTAAATTGGAAAAGCCACAGAGACATGATTTAGGATAATATGAGCATCAGACATAAGTTATAACCAATATGCAATACGATTTCTAGATTTGTTTAATAATGAATATGAAATAAGTATTGTTGCGAGGAGAAGAAAGATAGAAACTAGCCAGTTGAGTAAAGATGGGGCACTTCCGAGTAAAGGTTGACGGACTAAACTAATCAGGTGTGCAAAGGGATTAAAATGAATAATCCAATGGTATTTTTCTGGTAAAGTTTTTTCCTGCCACATAATAGGTGTCATAAAATAAGCAACCATAATCATATTTTGAATAATAGGTGCTAAATCACGGTATCTTGTACTAAGAATAGCAAAGATAAATGAGCAAAAAAAAGTAACAGCGGCTAACAATATAAAACCAGGGATTGCAATTAATGTTTTCCAGCTCCAATCATAAATTGAAAAGCTAATAATAATAAAAATTAAAATAAAATTATGCAAAAAAATAATAATATTTTGTGAAAGTTGTCTGAGTATATAACTTGGATAGGGAAGTCTATGTTGTTTAATAATATGGGTAAAATTAATAAATCCTATTGTAGATTCATTAAATTGCGTTGAAATAAACACCCATAAAATATTGCCAACAGCAAAGTAAGGTAAATATTCTGCTAAAGGCATTTTAAATAGTGTGGACCAGAGTAAGCCTAAAGCAGAAATCAGAATTGCTGTACTAATAGTGATCCAAAATGGGCCTAAAACTGAACGGCGATAGCGTTGTTTGATGTCAAACCACGCTAGAAGAAGCCATTGATGTGGGTGCTTAAAGGCATGAATAAATTCATGAAATGTGGACTTATAGAACATTTTCAAATTTAAGTTGCATATGCGATTGTATGAATTTTATCAGAAAACAGCATCTTTTATTACTATGATCTGTTATTTTTTTAAAGTGCTATGTGGGGCTAAAACTGTTATAATTTCTAAAAGAATTTATTTTAGTAAGTGAATGAAAATAGCTGTCGTCATTGTGACTTATAACCCAATAGAATCCATTTTATTAGATTTGGTGGAAACTATAAAGGGATGTGTAAATTTTGTTTTTATAATTGATAATTGTTCCCATAAAAGAGATGGGTTGGCAAATAAACTTTCAAAGATAAGTTTTTTCACTCAATTAGAAGAAAACAAAGGGTTAGCCGCTGCTCAAAATTATGGAATTGAACAAGCAATACTTCATGATACGGATCTAATTTTCTTTTTTGATCAAGACAGTGCTGTAGATGAAATATTTGTTCAGAGTATGATTGCTGATTATAAGACTCTTAAAAAAAGTACTATCAATTTAGGCGTGTTGGGTCCAAGAGTTTTTGATGTTAAAGACCAGCACTACTACAAGCCGATTAAAATTAACCGCTGGGGAAAGCGGCTTGCTTTAGTTAACCGAAGCCAACACGCTCCAATAGAAACTTCTTTAGTTATTTCATCTGGTTGTTTGGTCGAAACTAAAGTGCTAAAAGATGTAGGTCGAATGAATGAGGCATATTTTATTGATTACATTGATACCGAGTGGTGCCTAAGAGCTATTCATAAAGGATATCGTAACTTTATTTCTCAAAAAGCTATTTTAAAGCATAATATAGGGGATGATTTTATTTCTTTTGTTTCTCTTAGAATTCCAATGTATTCAAAAAATAGAATTTTTTTTCGAATTCGTAATGCATATTGGCTTGCTAAATGTACTCATACTCCATTGGTTTTAGGTGTAAGAGAGATTGCTAAAAATATTTTTTATCAACTGATTCTTGTTCTTAATAGCCGTTCAAAGTTAGATTTATTAAAAATACTAATAAAGGCAAATTTTTTGGGAATAGTCAACAATGGTGATAAAAATGATTAATAAAATAATTAATGTATCATTAGTAATTTATCAGCATGCTTATGAAGATGTTTCTGATGCAATAAATAATTTACTTTGTAGTCCATACTTGAACCGCTTAATTATCATTGATAATGATGAATGTGATTGGGTAGAAAAATTAAATGATCCTCGTATTTTTTATATAAAATCAGAAAAAAATAATGGTTTTGGCTGTGCTCATAATCTTGCCATTAAAAGATTCGCACATGAGTGTGAATTTTTCTTAATTTGTAATCCAGATATTTATTTTGATCAGGAAGATTTTAATTTATTGGTTGACTTCGCTATAAAAAATAAGGATGTAGGCTTATTTTTACCTAAAATTATTTATCCAGATGGTACAAATCAATTTGGAGCAAGACTACTACCCTCTCCAATAAATTTGTTGGCACGGCGCTTTATTCCTTTTATATCAAATATATTAGATCGAAAATATTTGTTAAAAGATTATGATACTTCTGTACCATGTGCTGTTCCAAACCTATCGGGCTGTTTTATGTTTTTTAGATCGAAGCCATTAATAGAATTGGGGGGGTTTGATGAGCGTTTTTTTATGTACATGGAAGATATCGATTTATCTAGGAGATGTGTAAATCAATTTGGTGGCTTATATTATCCATTGGCTCAAGTCACACATGTTCATAGTCAAGGTTCATATAAAAATAAAAAACTTTTAAAAGTTCACCTTAAAAGTGCGATACAATATTTTAATAAGTGGGGGTGGGTACATGACCCTATGAAGCAGAAGCTAAACCAAACATGTATTTTAGAACTAGGAAAGAGTAAACATATTTAGTCGTCTTACTCGTTTTTGTGGAACAGAATATGCTTAAGCGCTTAGTCGATATCATTATTGCATCGATTGCATTTACAATCTTGCTGCCGGTCTTTTTATACGTTGCATTTAAGGTAAAAAAGAATCTTGGTTCGCCCATATTTTTTTATCAGGAACGCCCAGGTAAAAATGGCAAACTTTTTAAAATGATGAAGTTTAGATCGATGAAAGATGCGATAGATGCTCAAGGTTATCCTTTGCCAGATGAAGAACGGATTACGCCTTTTGGACAAAAATTACGCTCCACCAGTTTAGATGAAATGCCACAGCTTTTAAATGTCATTAAAGGTGATATGAGTGTTGTGGGTCCTCGGCCTATGCTGAAAGAGTTTGTGGCACACTACACCCCAGAACAAGCACGGCGTTTAGAAGTGCGCCCAGGAATGACAGGTCTTGCTCAAATTAGTGGTCGTAATGAACTCGATTACGAAGAGCGCTTTAAATATGATGTTTGGTATGTTGATCATCACAATATTTGGGTCGATTTTAAAATTATGTTTAAAACCGTAGCGGTGATGTCTAAAAAAGAAGGCATCAATGCCCCAGGTCATGTTGGTCCATCTTTATTTACTGGGAATAGTCCAGATTCTTCAAAACAATCTAAATCTTAAAGAGATTTTTATGATTAAAAAAGCCATTCTTCCTGTTGCAGGTTTAGGTACACGGTTTTTACCTGCAAGTAAATCCATCCCTAAAGAAATGGTGACCGTGGTTGACCGACCTGCCATTGAATATGTGGTTAAAGAAGCTGTTGCGGTGGGTATTGAACAAATTATTTTAGTGACACACAGTTCAAAAGCGTCTATTGAAAATTATTTTGATCGTAATTTTGAGCTGGAAACCACATTAGAACAAAAGAAAAAATATGATCTTTTGGCTGAAATTACCCAAATTGTGCCTGAGCATGTGCGTGTGATTAGTGTACGTCAGCCTCAGCCATTGGGTTTAGGCCATGCAGTGCTTTGCGCCAAAGAAGTGGTTGGCGATGAGCCATTTGCTGTACTGTTACCCGACGTTTTGGTAAAAAATGATGCCAATACCCATGATTTAGCACAAATGATTGCACAATATACGCAGTCGAAAGCGGCACAAATTATGGTTGAAGCTGTACCTGAAGATTTGGTTGATCAATATGGTATTGTTGATGTTGCAGTTATTCCCGAACAAGGTGAAAGTCAGGCGATGCAAGGCATTGTAGAAAAACCTGCAATTGGTAAAGCACCGAGTAACTTATCGGTAATTGGCCGTTATGTGTTGCCTGCTAAAATTATGTCATTGCTTGAACAGACGCCGCGTGGTGCTGGCAATGAAATTCAGTTAACTGATGCGATTGCAATGTTGCAGCAGTCTGAAACTGTAGAAGCCTATCGCATGTGTGGGCAAACTTTTGATTGTGGTAGTAAGCTTGGCTATTTGAAAGCTGTTTTGCATTATGGTGTTGCGCATCCTAAATTAGGGCAGCCCTTTATTGATTTGATTAAAGAACTTAAAATTTAGAAAGAGAACAAGCCATGAAAATCGCGGTTTATGGAGCAACATTAAATGCGGGTGTGATGGCGGGATTATTTGCAGAATATGGGCATGCTGTTTCTTGGTGCCCCTTTGCAAAAGATGATGAAAGCAGCGCGATTCAGTATCAAGATAAAACAGTCAATCAACTGATTGCGACACAATCACAAAATAAACGCTTAATGATTTGTGCTTTGAATGAGATTCCCTTAGATGTTGAAGCATATTTTTTCGCCTTTAATTCTAATGAATTACAACAACTTGATTTAATTTTAGAGTATTTGCAGCAGCAGCCGATTATTCATCCCAAACTCATGATTAACGGCTCGAGTTTTGGTTTAAATGGTACCACCTTATTACAACAACGACTGCCACAAGACTATTGGTGTTATTTGCCCGATATGGTGCAAGAAGGTAATGCCATACAAAGTGTTTTACAGGTAAGTCATGTGGTGATTGGTGTTGACCATCTCGATGTGAAGATACAAATTAAAGAAGTATTGCGTCCTTTTTATCGCGCCAATCATCATTATGTATTTATGCCGATACTCGATGCTGAATTTACCAAGCTGAGTATTTCAGGCATGCTGGCAACAAGAATCAGTTATATGAATGATTTGGCGGTCGTTGCTGAAGATTTGGGTGTGGATATTGCCAATGTACGTTTAGGCATGGGTGCAGATACGCGAATTGGTGGCAGTTATTTGGCTGCGGGAGTTGGTTTTGGGGGGGAGAATTTCTTACATGATGTCCGAACTTTATCGCAAACCATTGCTGCAGCTGGGGTTAAAAATCAGTTATTAGAACAAGTGCTCGATATTAATGAGCAGCAAAAAGAAATTTTATTCCGTAAATTATGGAATTACTATCAATGTGATCTCAAAGGCAAAATTATTGCAATTTGGGGGGCTTCTTTTAAAGAAAATACTCCGCGTACGAATTTTTCGCCTATTCATGCCATGTTAACCGCACTTTGGGCGCAAGGTGCGATTGTGCAATTGCATGATCCACAAGCATTGCCGTTGATTGCACGTCAATATGGCCCACGGGATGATTTAATTTTATGTGAAGACCCGTATGAAGCGGCGCAAGGCGCATCGGCGCTGTGTTTATTAACCGCATGGAAACAATATTTAAGTTTGGACTATAAGCAGTTACAGCAGTGTATGCAGCATCCCTTAATTTTAGATGGCCGTAATGTGTACGATCCGGCCTATGTTAAAGCCCAAGGGTTTGCTTATGAAGGCGTGGGGAGAAAATGATGGAGCAGATTATGTTTAACCCAAAACCATCGTCTCAACAGTGCCTTCTCGATTTGGTCACTCAATTTAAAGCACAGCATTTAACTTCGTTATTTGAACATGACCCAACGCGCTTTGAAACTTTTTCTGTGCGCCATCAAGATTTATTTTTAGATTACAGTAAACAGCGCGTAAATAAAGAGATTATTAACCACTTGGTGCAATGGGCGAAGCAACAGCAATTAGGGCATTGGATTCAGCGCCTATTTTCAACTGAAGCGATTAATTACACCGAACAACGTGCGGCAATGCATTGGGCGCTGCGCTTGCCTGTACAAGATGATCAGCATCCAGAATTAGCTTGTGCTGTGCATGCGCAGCTTGAACGCATGTATGCCTTGGTGGATAAAATCCATGCAGGACAATATCGGGGTTCGACCGGTGAAGTCATTCAAGATGTCGTCAATATTGGGGTAGGTGGTTCCGACTTAGGTCCATTAATGGCCAGCCATGCCTTGTCTGACTTTAAAATTAAAACCGCCAAACCCCTACAGGTGCATTTTGTATCGACGATGGATGGCAGTCAGCTTTCCGATATTTTGCATCAATTACGCCCTGAAACTACTTTGTTTATTGTTTCATCGAAATCATTTGGCACCATTGATACCTTATCGAATGCACAAACTGCGCGTTTATGGTTAGAAAAAGCCTTAGGTACCCAAGATAAAGTGGTAAAAAGCCACTTTGTGGGTGTATCGACCAAACCTGAAAAAATGTCTGCATGGGGCATTGCTAAAGATAAACAATTCCTGCTTTGGGATTGGGTGGGTGGCCGTTATTCTTTGTGGTCATGTATTGGTTTGCCGATTGCATTAAATATTGGTGTGGCCGGATTCCGGCAATTTTTGGCGGGTGCATATGCAATCGATCAGCATTTTCAGCAAACCGCATTCGATCAAAATATTCCAGTACTCATGGGCTTGCTAGGCGCATGGAATACGAATTTCTTAGATATGCAAACCCATGCCGTATTGCCGTACGATGGGCGTTTAAAATACTTTGCTTCATATTTGCAGCAGTTAGAAATGGAGTCGAATGGCAAATCGACTCAACGAAATGGTCAGCCAGTTACCACACAAACCTGCCCGATTCTTTGGGGTGAAGTGGGACCGAATGCGCAACATGCCTTTTATCAATTGTTACACCAAGGCACACATGCTGTCAGTTGTGACTTTATTGCACCCGTGAAGCGTTACAATGCCGATCAGTTTACCTATGCAAATAATGCGCAGGCGTTAACGGAACAGCATCATTTAGCCTTGTCTAACTGCTTAGCACAAGCACGTTTATTGGCCTTTGGTAACCAAGCTTTGGATACATCAGAATTAGAGCACTTGCCAAAATATCAGCAGTACGAAGGCAACCAAGCCAGTTCTATGCTGTTGGTTGATGAACTGAATCCCTATAGTTTGGGGATGCTGATTGCTTGCTATGAGCATAAAGTGTTTGTGCAATCGGTACTTTGGAATATTAATCCGTTTGACCAATGGGGGGTTGAAAAAGGCAAACAAATTGCCAATCAACTCTTGCCTATTTTAAATGGTGAAACAGTCGATTGTTCGAGTTTAGATTCCTCGACTCAAGGTTTATTACAGATTTTATTAGGAAAGAGCAATGGCTAAAATTTTAGTTACAGGCGGTGCCGGTTTTATTGGCTCTCATACCTGTGTTGCTTTATTAGAAGCTAACCATGACGTGGTGGTGATTGATAATTTAAGCAATAGTCGGGTTGAATCTTTACTGCGCGTACAAGAGCTGACCTCTAAATCGCTTACGTTTATAGAAGCCGATATCCGTGATGAAGCCAGTTTAGATCAAATCTTTGCAGCGCATGAGATTGATGCAGTGATTCATTTCGCCGGCTTAAAAGCTGTTGGTGAAAGCCAGCAATTTCCGCTACATTATTTCGAGCATAATTTAGCTGGCAGCATTCAATTGTTCAAAGCCATGCAGCGCGCCAACGTGTTTAAATTAGTGTTCAGTTCATCCGCGACGGTGTATGGCGATGATCATGCTTCGCCATTACACGAAAATTTACCGACAGGCATGCCGAATAATAACTACGGTTATACTAAATTGGTGATTGAGCAAATGCTTGAAAAATTAGCAGCAGCAGAACCGCGTTGGTCGATTGCGCTATTGCGTTATTTTAATCCAGTTGGAGCACATAAAAGTGGCCGCATTGGCGAAGACCCACAAGGTATTCCAAACAATTTAATGCCTTATGTAACCCAAGTGGCTGTGGGGCAGCGCGAAAAATTATCCATTTTTGGTCAAGACTATGACACAGTCGATGGTACAGGTGTACGGGACTATATCCATGTGGTTGATTTAGCCGATGCTCATTTATGTGCACTGAATAACCGGTTAGAAAATACAGGATGTCGAGCGTGGAATATTGGCACGGGGCAGGGTTATTCGGTATTAGAGATTAAAAATAGCTTTGAGCAGGTGAATGGTGTTGCGATTCCTTTTGAATTTGCACCGCGCCGTGCCGGTGATGTTGCGACCTGTTTTTCAGACAACCAACGCGCCGTGGCTGAATTGGGCTGGACGCCAAAATTTGGCTTAGAGGATATGTTGCGCGATAGCTGGCATTGGCAAAAGCGGAATCCGCAAGGTTATCAGTAAGTCGTTCTTGAAAATAAAAACTCGGCAGATGCCGAGTTTTTTATTGCCTAGGTTTTCAATTTTAGGCTTCAATTAATTGCGTTAACTCATCCACATAACTTTGCATTGGACGTGGATTTTGGTCGCGGCGGCTTTCAATATTCAAACGCAATAGTGGTTCGGTATTTGAAGAACGCACGTTAACACGCCATGCACCAAAGTCGAGACTTACACCATCCGTTTTATCAATGCTTGGGTTTTGATCGGCATAATGATCAAAAATACGTTGAATGGTCGCTTGGCTATCGGCCACTTTAAAGTTAATTTCACCACTACATGGGAAGTTTGCTATCATCTCTTCGACTAAGCTAGAAAGAGACTGCTTGGTTTCCGACAACAATGCTGTCGTCAGTAACCATGGAATCATGCCGCTGTCGCAATAGGCGAAATCGCGGAAATAATGATGGGCGCTCATCTCGCCGCCATAAATGGCATTTTCTTCGCGCATGACTTGCTTAATAAAGGCATGCCCAGATTTAGATTGCACCGTTGTGCCGCCATGTGCTTGTACCACTTGTTCAGTGTTCCAAACCAAACGTGGATCATGCACAATTTTTTCATTCGGATGTTGCAATAAGAAGGCTTGAGCAAGTAAGCCCACAATATAATAACCTTCGATAAATTGACCTTTTTCATCGAATAAGAAACAGCGGTCAAAATCGCCATCCCATGCAATGCCCATATCTGCAGCATGTTCAAGCACGGCTTGGCGAGTGCTGTCGCGGTTTTCAATTAACAATGGGTTAGGAATGCCATTCGGGAAATTGCCATCGGCTTCGTGGTGAATCTTAATAAATTCAACCGCAATCTTTAAATCGGCAAAGCGTTGCTCTAATGCATCAATCACATGACCTGCCGCGCCATTGCCAGCATTGACTATCAATTTCAATGGGCGGATTTTTTCAGGTTGAATGTAACTTAAAAGGTGTTCGACAAATTCAGGCAAAATATTGTACGCCTGCGTTGTGCCTTTATGGGTAGCCTCGGTAAATTGGTTACTTTCTGCGAGCGCTTGAATTTCTTTTAAACCGGTGTCGGCGCTAATTGGACGTGCATTTTCACGCACCAACTTCATGCCGTTATAATCCATTGGATTGTGGCTTGCAGTCACTTCAATGCCGCCCTGCACATCTAAATGAAATGCTGCAAAATAAACTTCTTCAGTTCCCGTCATGCCAAGGTCAAGCACATTGACACCAGCATCGTTTAAGCCTTGAATGGTCGCTTGCTTTAAGCTTTCACTGCTGAGGCGGATATCACAGCCTACAACCACTGTTTTTGGTTGGTAGATTTGCCCATAGGCGCGTCCAATTTTATAAGCAATCTCTTCATTGAGTTCAGTTTCTAGTTTTCCGCGAATATCGTAGGCTTTAAAGCAGCTCAGCGTGGTCATAATTCAGATTTTAATATGTTGATTTGAAGCCAGTATTATAGCGATTCAGTTGGAAAAATCTGCGCATAAAATGTGAAAATTTTGGTGCGTGCAACAGGTTCTATTAGTAAGATATTTTTCCGATGATTGCTGCTTAATCTGATATGGTTTCAATAAATTGAAGTGGTTGATATAAATACTTTTATTGATAAAAACAACAAAAATATGCATAAAATGATTGTTACTGTTTTATAGAAATAAAATTAAATACATGAAATGTATGGGTAAAATATAAACTATAAAAAATATTGCTATTAGATACACATTTTTGTGTTGACGAAAGAATAGCCTATGGGTACATTAGTCGCGTTTTTAATGGAGCGGCCTCGAAATTGGATTTCGACTTATATGCTTTATTTTCTCTCATCTTCTGCTGTTATTGTCTACTGACTTTGTCATTCATTAACGAGATCGTATAAGGTTTTAGCCTATGAATAAAGTAAAGATTAGTCTTGCTTGGCAAATTTTAATTGCGCTTATATTGGGTATTATTGTGGGTACGGTTCTACATAATGAACCAGATTATCAAGCCTATGTGGTGGGTAATATTTTAAAACCTGCAGGTCAAATTTTTATTAATTTGATCAAAATGATTGTGGTACCAATTGTTATTTCAACGTTAATTTTAGGTATTGCTGGCGTTGGTGACTCGAAAAAACTGGGTATTTTAGGCGTAAAAACTATTGTTTACTTCGAACTAATTACCACAGTTGCCATTGTGTTAGGTATTTTGTGTGCCAACGTATTCCATCCTGGTGCAGGCATTGATATGTCTTTATTACACAAGGTGGATATTTCACAATACGAGCACACCACTGAAGAAGTGCAGTCCGGTGCACATGGGTTTATGCAAACCATTTTATCGCTGATTCCGTCGAATATTTTTAGCGCGATGGCCAGTGGTTCAATGCTACCAATCATTTTCTTCTCGGTGATTTTTGGTACTGGTTTAGCGGCACTGCCTGCCGAAACCAAACAGCCTTTATTAGATATTTTAAAAGCTGTATCGGAAACCATGTTTAAAGTGACGCACATGATTATGCTTTATGCACCTATTGGTGTATTTGCATTGATTGCAGCGACTGTAACCACCTTTGGTTTCGCTTCATTATTACCTTTAGCAAAATTGGTACTGTTGGTTTACGGTGCGATCATCTTCTTTGCAGTGGTGGTCTTGGGTGGCGTTGCCAAAATTTGTGGCTTCAATATCTTTACTTTGTTCAAAATTTTAAAAGATGAATTGATTTTAGCCTACTCAACAGCAAGCTCGGAAACCGTTTTGCCACGTATTATGGAAAAAATGGAAGCTTATGGTGCGCCAAAAGCGATTTCGAGTTTTGTGGTGCCAACCGGTTATTCATTTAACTTAGATGGTTCGACACTGTACCAAAGTATTGCGGCGATTTTTATTGCGCAGCTTTACGGCATTGAGCTGTCTTTGAGCCAAGAAATTATTCTGGTCTTAACCTTAATGGTGACCTCAAAAGGTATTGCGGGTGTACCGGGTGTGTCATTTGTGGTTTTATTGGCAACCTTAGGTTCTGTCGGTATTCCATTAGAAGGCTTAGCCTTTATTGCAGGGGTAGACCGTATTTTAGACATGGCGCGTACTGCATTAAACGTGGTCGGCAATGCATTGGCTGTATTGGTCATTAGTAAATGGCAAAAACAGTTCGATACCGAAAAAGCAGCAGCGTATGAAGCAAGTTTTAAATAAGCTTGAAAGCGCATAAAAAACGGCTCAACTTGAGCCGTTTTTTTATGCCGAACAGTCAACTAAGCTGACTGTTTTTTGCGGTGCAGGGCATAACTATAAAAGAAAATAATTAAACCTGCGGCATATAACGCCACAGAAAGTCCAAGCAAAGATAAGCCTGCGGCATATAACAACCACAGTGCATAAATAGTTGCAACCGAGGCAATGGCAATATGTTTGGCCTGACGTTTTTTACTGGCTTCTTTTAAATAAAATGCAGAAACTAAAAAGTACGGCAGTAAAATCATCACAGATGAGATAAGCAACAATTGGGTATAGTTTTTATTGAAGAAACACACCGCAATTAATGAAAGTTGCACCACAACCGAGGTCAACCATAACGATGAAATGGGTACATTATTGGCATTCGTCTTTAAAAACACCGCTGGGAAAGCGCCATTTTTAGCCGCTAAGAACGGAATTTCTGTGGCAAACAACGTCCAACTTAAGTAAGACGAAGACACCGAAATAATCAAACCCACGGTAATAATAATAGTGCCGGGTAAACCAATCAGTTGCGTTAAAATGGTTGCCATCGATGGATTATGCATTGCAGCAATATCGGCACGGCCGCTAATCCCATAAGATAAAACCGTAACCATGACATAAAAGGCCAGCGCAACCAACACCCCAAAAACGGTGGCTTTACCAATATCGTGGCGGCGCTGCGCCCGTGACGATAACACCACAGCACCTTCAATGCCGGTAAATACCCATAATGTAATCAGCATTAAGTCTTTCACTTGCTGCCACAGCGGCACTTTAAGCGAGAAATCGAGTAGGTTTTTGTTGAATAAATCCAGTTTAAAGGCAATAAAACCAAAGACGATAAACACCACCATCGGTACAATTTTAGCAATGGTGGCAATTAAGTTCACCACTGCTGCTTCTTTAATACCACGGCTGACCAGCCAATGAATGAGCCAAACAAAAATAGATGAGCCAATCAATGCATACAGCGTATTGCCTTCGCCAAAAATAATATGGTCGGGGCGATCGGTAAACATGCCGACACTTGAAAAAGCAATCACCACGTAACCGACAATACCAATGGTGGTACAGAGCCAATAGCCCCATGCCGAACAAAAGCCAATCAGCTCGCCAAAGCCTGCGCGAGCATAGTTATAAATCCCGCCATCCAGTTCAGGATATTCACGCGACAAATACAGCAAGGAAAAGGCTAAAAATAAGATTCCCACGCCAGTAATTAGCCACGCAATTAGCAGTGCAGAACCATTTGCGACCGCAGCCATATTTTGGGGTAAGCTAAAAACCCCAGAACCAACCATCGAACTAAAGACGAGGGCGGTTAAAGAAAGTAAACCAATTTTTGCAGAGGACATGAAGGTTATTCTTTAAAAAATGCCGAAAGTTGTGCGATATGCGATGGTGTAATACCACAGCAACCGCCAATAAGTGTTGCACCTGCTTGTTGCCATTGCTGTGCAAAATGCAGATAAGATTCTGGGGTTAAATCTGGACGAACCTCATCTAAACCATCGTTTGCGGTGGCATTTTCATCTTGTGGCGGAAATGCATTAGCATAGGCACCAATGGTCAGTTCTGGCGCAAGTTGTTTAATTTCTTGTACGGCTTGTAAAATCACTTCAGGTTGGCAGCAGTTAAATAACACTGCTTCTGCACCGATGCGACGCAGCACGGCCACAGCTTGTTCGAGGTTTTCACCCGAACGTAGTGTTGCGCGTTCTTGCTGTAAAACATCGTTAAGGGTAAAAGACACCCAATAGGCTTTACCATCTTTGGGTAACAAGCCATGCACCATTTCAACTTCAATTAAGCTAGATTGCGTTTCTGCAAGCCAAAAATCGACCGCAGGTGCAAGGGTTTCAATAATCGGTAACGCAAGCTCTTTTACATGATCTTCTTGGAATAAATCGGCACGGTACGAACCAAATAAAGGCGGTAAACAGCCGGCAATTTTTACATCCTTGCCACTTTCTTGTACGGCTAATTTTGCTTGATCAATCGCAACTTGAACCAATTCACGGACTTGTTCGTCAAAACGTTCTTGCCCAATGTGAAATGGCACCACCGCATAATTGTTGGTGGTAATGACTTCAGCACCTGCCTGAATAAAGTCAAGATGCACATCTTTCACAATTTCAGGGGCTTCCCATAATGCCAAAGCAGACCATTCTGGCTGACGAAATGGTGCCCCGCGTCGTGCAAGTTCTCGGCCTACACCACCATCTAAAATTTTCATTGTTGCATGTGTCCATTTGCCTCATTTAGGGCAAACAGTATAAAGAAAAGTCATTCTTAGGTTAATGTTGTTTTTGCTATAGTCTTCAGAAAAGATGAAATAGTTCGCCGGCCGATTATAACGCGCCAAGTTTTTGCCATGTTTCGCCGGTTTCAAACGAGGCATAATGTTGCTTGAGTTGCACAAGGCTTTGCTGTTCGGTGTAGCCTAAAGCCAGTAAACCAAGCAGAAATGTGCAGCGCAAAAAAGCGCTATATTGCGTTAAATGTGTATGCCGCGCCCAATAAAGCGCCGAAATTAAAACAGGCAACAGCAAGACCCACATTAAAGATAAATTTTCCCGAAGCATCCATGCACTACAAAAACTAATGACGGCAGTAATACCATAAAACCAAGTTTGGTGAACGTTAGACTGCGCCAAAATATACAGCAGCCAGAAGCCCAACACGAGCCCAAAATAAACGCCAGTGCCGCCTAAAATCGCTAATTTTGCTGCATAGAAAAAAAGCACGCTAAATATAAGATGCGGCAGATATTGATTAAACTTGAAGCAATAACTAGGCATAAGTACTCGAGATCAATTTAAGATACAGATGAATCGTTCGATTCCGGTTTGAGCGTGAACTGCAATAAATTTCGCGTGCGTGCGTAGGTGAGACCCACACTCAGCAAAGATAAACTCCCGCCAATCAGCATAGCAGGGATAATGGTAAAATAACGCGCCATAATGCTTGATTGTAGCGCTCCCAATTCATTGCCTGAAGTCACAAAAATACCATTAATGGCGGCAACACGTCCAAGCATCGCTTTGGGTGGAATCCATTGCAGTAAGGTTTGTCGAATGACAATGCTAATGCTATCGCAAGCCCCCATCATCAGCAGCACAATGATGGCGCTATATAAATGCCGAACTTGGGTGAACATGAGCGTGCAACAAGCAAAGCCAAATACGGCAATTAATAGGGTGCGCCAAATGTGTTGTTGTGGTGGAAATTTGACTAAAAAACTCATAGTAAGCAACGAACCAACGGCAGGTGCTGCGCGCAGTACGCCAAAACCATCGGCGCCTAAATGTAAAATCTCACTGCTAAAAATAGGCAGCAATGCCAGAATTCCGCCAAAAAACACCGAACTTAAATCTAAAAAAATCGCCCAAAACAGCATGGGCTTTTGCTGAATAAAATCGGTGGCTTCTTTTAAACTGCTGATCATTGAATGGTGTTGTAAGGCAGGAAAATGCCGTGCTTGCATTTGCCACAATGCCCAACTGCCTAAAATGAATAACGCCACAGTGACTGCGAAGGTGCCATTGATGCCCACGCGTGCAATCAGTAATCCTGCAAAAATAGGCGCGAGAATGGCATTGATTTGCCAACACAATGCCGTCCATGTGGCAGCCTGACTATAATGTTCTCTTGCAATTAAAAAGGGGCGTAACGAATTAAAACAAGGGCTATAAATTCCGCGGATACACCCCAATAAAAATAAAATGCTATAGGTGAAGGCTAAAAAGAATGGCGTGCTGAGGTTATGTTGATGCTGAGCATAAAAAATGAGCCACAAGGCGAGTGCCAAAGGAATCGAACAACTAAAGCTCCATTGCAGGATTTTTTGTCGATTAAAACGATCGGCGATATAGCCACCAAAAATAGAGAAACACACAAAAGGAATAAATTCGACCACACCGACCAAGCCCAAGCTTATCGGATTTTTGGTCAGTTGATATAAAGCATAAGCAATTAAAATTTCTTGAATTAAAATCGCTTGGGTCAGGCAGCACTGATTTAACGTCAGTCGGGAAAAATCACGATATCGTAAAAAAGAAAACGAGCCGACAGACGAGGAAATAGCTGACATAAAAAATAAGAACAAATTAGGCAAAAGAGAATAAAAAGGACGAACCGAAGTTCGTCCTTTTTCAACACATCACTGGCTTATTGCGCAGTAGGCTCTGCTTGCACAGCTGCGTGAACAGGCGTGTAATGCAAGCCAAGCGTTGAACTGGTGTATTGACGAACTTTATCCAACAACACAGGATCTTTAATTAAATCTTGTTTGTACGATGGAATAATGTCGTGCAATTTAGCATTCCATTCCCCTTTAGTTTGTTCAGGGAAGGCTTTTTCAAGCACATTTAAAATGATGTATGGCGATGTTGATGCACCTGGAGATGCACCCATTAATGCAGCAACGGCATGATCTTCAGAAACAAAGACTTCTGTACCAAATTGCAATTTGGCAGGTTTGCCCGGTTCTTTTTTGATGATTTGAACACGTTGACCACCTTGGCTTAAATGCCAGTCTTTAGGATCGGCATTTGGATAGTAACGTTTCAATTCTTTGAAGCGGTCTGCGTCAGACATCATGACCTGACCAATTAAGTATTTAACGAGGTCTAGATTTTCAATGCCCACAGCAGTCATTGGTAAAACGTTGTTTTTGTTGGTGTTTGCAAGTAAATCAAGCTGCGAACCATTTTTCAGGAACTTGTTTGAATAGGTTGCAAATGGGCCAAACAGGGTATATTTTTTGCCATCGATATAACGCGTATCAATATGCGGTACCGACATCGGCGGCGCACCAAAATCGGCACGACCATACAATTTAGCCGTATGTTCAGCCGCAACTTTTGGATTATCTGTGATTAGGAATTCACCACCCACAGGGAAACCAGCATATTGTTTTGCTTCAGGCAAACCAGTCATTTGCAGCATTTTAATGGCTGCACCACCTGCACCAATAAACACAAAACGTGTTTTCACATGGTTGGTTTTGCCAGTTTTTAAATCTTTAAATTCAACCGACCACGTCTTGTCTGCATTTGGACTAATTGCAGTAACTTCTGTTGAAGTTTGTAATTTAAAGTTCGGATCTTTTTCAAGATGTCCAACCAACTGCGTTGTAATTGAACCGTAGTTGACATCGGAACCGATTTCCATGCGTGTCGCAGCAACTTTTTGCTTTGGATCACGACCTTCCATCACCAAAGGCGCCCATTGTTTAATCTGATTTGGATCTTCAGTAAACTTCATGCCTTGGAAAATTGGGCTTTTAATCATTGCCGCATAACGTTTTTCTAAGAATTTAACGTTGTCGTCCATTACAAAAGCATGGTGAGGCACAGGATTAATAAAAGATGTTGGCTGACCTAAAACATTTTGCTTAACTTGGTATGACCAGAACTGTTTGGCAACTTCAAATTGAGAAGCGACTTTTTCAGCTTTAGAAATGTCCATTTTACCGTCTTTTTCTTCGGTATAATTCATTTCCATAAAGCCTGAATGTCCAGTTCCTGCATTGTTAAAGCCATTTGAACTTTCTTGTGCAACTTTATCTAAACGCTCATACATACGAATTTGCCAATTTGGCTGCAATTCGTTTAAGTAGGTGCCGAGCGTTGCACTCATAATACCGCCACCGATGAGCACGACATCTACAACCGGTTCGTTCGCTTCAGTTTGGATGGATTTAGACGCAACAGGTCTAAATAAGAAAAGAGTGGCTAATACGATTAGTGCTATCAGCAGCACCAATAAGCCTTTTAAGATTTTATGCATTCAATTGCCTTAAATTTAAATAACTTGCCTGACACTAGGCATAAAGATCTAACATTAAAATGAATGTAATCGGTTGATGTGATGCATTCATATAAAGCCAATGTTAGAGAAAAATTCCCATATTCATACTTTAGTAGTATAACAATTGTAAAATTAAATAAACAGATCAAGCCGAAATTGTTTAGATCAATGCTGTTTTTAAATCAATTTTTATTTTAAAAGTGTTTTGAATGAATGGTTTAAGTTTATAGATTATTTTCTGCATTCAATGGAATTGTAAGTTTTAATTAACAATAAAATTGCGCGTTGAAAAGAGAAAAACTGACCGTTTTTTAATGTTTTAAATGCCGTTACAGTCTCATGCGATGCAAAAAAATTTGTGCAAGTTGTATTTTTGAATACTCACAATAAAAGAGCTGAAAGGTAGACTTGAGGGGGAGTGTTGATCATTATGTGCTATTGGGGCGTATTTTTAGCTATTGTTTTAAGCGATAAAAAAACTGAATCCGAAGATTCAGTTTTTTTATATTTAAATAATGGCTTTAAGAAGCAGTCACCACTTTTTCTGGCTGGGCAAGCTTTTGTTTTACGAACGCATAAGCCACGCCTGTAACGACACTACCAATCGCGATTGCGAGTAAATAGAGTCCAGCAGGGTGAATGGCACCCGGAATTAAGAGTACAAAAATACCGCCATGTGGTGCCATCAATTCACATTGAAATAACGCCACCAATGCACCGGTTAACGCACCGCCGGCAATGGTACATGGAATCACACGGATGGGATCTTTGGCTGCAAACGGAATAGCACCTTCTGAAATAAAGCACAAACCGAGAACAAAAGCGGCTTTACCTGCATCACGTTCGCTTTGTTCAAATTTTGCTTTGGCCAATAGGGTTGCAATGGCCATACCAATTGGTGGAACCATCCCTGCGGCCATGGTAATCGCCATTGGTAAATAGGTGTGTGTGGTTAACAGCCCAACGGTGAAGGCATAAGCGGCTTTGTTGATTGGGCCACCCAAATCCACACACATCATGCCACCTAAAATAATGCCCAGTAAAATTGCATTGGTGGTGCCCATGCTATTTAAGAAATGTTGCATGATTTCAAAAATGTGCGCAACCGGTTGACCGACCACATAAATCATCAGCAAACCAACAATTAAACTTCCCAATAATGGAATAATTAAAATGGGTTTAAGCGCTTCTAAACTGGTTGGTAGTTTTACTTTTTTGGCAATAAACAGGGCCAAGTAGCCGGCCAAAAAGCCTGAAATAATGCCACCTAAGAAACCTGCTTGTAATTGGCTTGCCAATACACCACCAATTAACCCCGGTGCTAAACCCGGACGGTCGGCAATGGAGTAGGCAATATAGCCAGATAACATAGGCACCATGAGTAAAAATGCCGCATCGCCCACTTGCTTGAGTGCAGCAGCCAATGTGCCTGCTTCTTTAAAGGCTTCAATACCAAAACAAAACGAGAGCGCAATCAGTAATCCACCTGCCACCACCATCGGAAGCATGAACGATACGCCGGTCAGCAAATGCTTATAAATGCCAACTTTTTCTTTCTTTTCGGTCGTTTCAGTTGAAGCACTTTGTTTGCCTGAATCTAATACTTTGGCATCGCTAATTGCCGCTGCAAAAGCTTTGTCAGTTTGTTTTAAGGCGAAGCCCGTACCACAGCGGTACACGCGTTTACCCACAAAACGGTCGGTGTTGACTTCAATATCGGTGGCTAAAATGACGATGTCTGCTGCGGCAATTGCCTCAGGCGATAAAATATTTTTTGCACCCACCGAACCTTGGGTTTCAACATCAATTTGATACCCGAGTTTCACCGCGCCTTGTTGTAAGGCTTCGGCGGCCATAAAGGTATGCGCAACGCCTGTTGGACACGCAGTGATGGCAACAAAACGCGTGGCTGTGCTGCTCGTTGCTGCCGCTTTGGCATCTTGTGCTTGGCTTAAGGCTTGTTGAAGGGTCTGCTCAATGTCGTCATTGGCTTGTTCAAGGCCAATCACCGCAACTTTTTGCTGATCGTTGAGTTTGAGGTTTGCAAGCGCTTGCCCAACCACAATCACCAAGTTGGCATCGGTTGTTTCAACAGCATCTGGTGAGGCTGCAAGTGTTGCAGCATAGCCCAAAGTTGACGCAGCTTGAGTGAGCTTTCTCGCCAAAATCAACGCATTGACAGCCTGTTCAGGATGATGCGGGACAAATAAAATGTTCTGATGTTCTGACATGATATTAACTCAATGAATTGATGACGATTTGTTGCTTCAAAGCATCAATCACGTCTAAATTGGGTACATGGAAGCCAATTTGGGTGACGGCATGGCTTGCAATGGCTGTGGCAGTTTTCAGCGTTTCTTCAGCACTGGCGTGATTAACCAAACCGTGAATCATACCTGCAACCAGTGAATCGCCCGCACCAACCGTACTTTGTACGCTTACGCGTGGCGCAGAGGCATGTAATGGATGCTGCGGATGCAACCAGTTCACGCCATGTTCACCCATCGATACAACGATGTGTTCAATCTGCATGTTGGGTAAATCGTTAAACAATTGTTGTTGTTGTTCAACGGTGTCGGCCGCACGCGCATAGGTTTCGGTAAGCTCATCGGTATTGGGTTTAATCAACCACGGATTCGCCGCAATGGCCGCCTCTAACGCTGCGCCACTGGTGTCAACCGCAACTTTTTTACCTTGTTGCTGTAACCATTCAATCAATTGTTGCAATTCTTGTGCACTAAAGCCTTGCGGCAAGCTGCCTGCAACGACAATCACTTCGACTTGGTCGAGTAACTGGGTCAGTTGATTTTTTAACTGTTGTTTTGCCGTCGCATCGACCCAAAAACCTTTGCCGTTAATATCGGTCATGCGACCAGATTGTTCAGCAATTTTAATGTTTTGACGGGTTTCACCTGCAACATAAACAAATTGATTGTCAAATTGTTGAGTTTGAAAGTGTTGTTCGAACACCTGACGATTGTCTAGCCCCAAAAAGCCGCTCACAATCAGTTCGTGGCCTAAATCTTTGAGTACCTGTGCAACATTCAGCCCTTTACCTGCCGCATGACTTTGTGCTGTTTGTTGGCGATTAACTTCGCCGACACGTAAGCTGTCTAACTGCACGGTAATATCAATGGCAGGGTTTAGGGTAATGGTTAAAATTTTTGCCATAACTTATTCCACCAAATCGCGTACAGCCAGTGCGCTTTCACAGCGAAGGGCTTGTTGGGCCAATTGTTGGCAATGTGCGTAATTTAAAGTACGAATTTGTGCTTTCACCAATGGAATGCTCGCACTCGACATACTGAGTTCGTCTACGCCTAAGCCAAGCAATACTGGTACTGCTTTCGGGTCTGCGGCCAATTCACCACAAATACCGACCCATTTGCCATATTGATGCGCTGAACGCACCGCTTGGTCAATCAGTAATAATACACTTGGATGCAAACCATCAGCTTCTGCAGAAAGCAGTGGATGACCGCGGTCAATTGCCATGGTGTATTGGGTTAAATCGTTGGTGCCAATACTAAAGAAGTCGACTTCTTGCGCCAAAATTGGGGTCAATAATGCCGCAGCAGGCACTTCAATCATCACGCCAACTTGTAAGTTGTCGCAAGGATATTCAGCACGGACTTCATCTAAAATGGCTTTTGCTGCACGCCATTCTTCCACACGTCCAATCATTGGGAACATAATGCGAAGTGGGCGATTATCGGCTGCTTTTAACAATGCCGCCAATTGTTGACGTAACAATTCAGGCTTACGTAAAGTTAAGCGAATACCACGTACACCAAGGAACGGGTTTTCTTCAGGTGCAAGCGGAAGGTATGGCAAAGGCTTATCACCGCCAACGTCTAAGGTACGTACCACCAGTGGGCGACCTGCTAAAGCATCAAGTACGACACGGTAGTCGGCTTCTTGGGTAGCTTCATTTGGTGCGCTGTTGTGCGACATAAATACCAATTCAGTCCGCAATAAACCAATCGCTTCGGCACCGTATTTGACGGCTTGCGCGGTGGCTTGAACTTTACCAATATTCGCTGCAATTTCAACATGATGTTGATCTAGCGTGATGGCTGCATCTAAGCAGTGTTGTTCAGCTTCTGTACGTAATTGTTGTTGCTTAGCACGCTCAGCCATGGCATGGTCGATTAAGCTTTGTTCAGGCTCAATTACAAATTCGCCATTATCACCATTGATCAGCACGGTGGTGTTGCTGTCAATGTTGAGCACATCTGCACCCGCACCGACTACAGCAGGAATGCCTAAGGCGCGGGCCACAATCGCACTGTGTGCACTTGCACCGCCCACAGCAGTTAAAATGCCTGCAACGCGGTCTTTGTTTAAACGCGCAACATCGCTTGGGCCAACATCGTGCATGATTAAAATGTACGGTTGTTCAGGCTCCGAAATTTCAGGCGCGCCACACAATACGGCTAAAACACGTTCGCCAATGTCGCGTAAATCGGCGGCACGTTCGGCAAGTAAACGGTCTTTTAAAGCTTCTTGGGCTTTGGCCGCAGACTCAATATAGTCATGCCAAGCTGCAGCAGCAGATAAGTTTTGCTTTAAGCCACGTTTTACATTTTGGATTAAATCCGGATCATCCAGCATTTCCAAATGTGCCAAGAAAATTTGTTTAATTGCACTCGATTGCGTTTGCGCAATAAATTGGCGAATGCTGTTTTTGACTTGGCGAATGGCAATATCAAGACGTTCGTTTTCTTGTTTTAAGCTATGGCCAAAACGGTCGTATTGGAATTCACGTGGTTTGACCACATGCGCAGGGCCAAACGCCAAACCCGCAGATGCGGCAATGCCTTTGTTGTTGCCGTCATTGGGTTGTTCAAAGGTCAGTACTTCAGGCACTTGTGCAACAGGTGCTGTATGTTCATCAATCGGTTCAACTTCTTCGCCCAAGCCATCTTTCACGGCTTGAATCACGGCATCTAAACCGGCAACGGCATCGGTTTCTGGTTCAGCAATAAAAGTTAAAGTTTGGCCGCGGCGACAACCAATCGACAATAACTTAGTTAAACTTTTTGCCGACACAAAAGCGCCGTCATCGGCTGCAACTTGAATCTCACCTTGGAAATTTTTAGTGATATTCACCAATTGCGTTGCAGGGCGGGCATGTAAACCATGAGCATTGGCTAAAATAATTTTACGCGCTGGCCAATCGGGAATAACTTCTGCACCAATCAACTGCGCAATTTGGTGACTGTTTTGTTCTTGGTGAATTTTGCTCAGCTGCGCAGGGTCGAACAAAATATCCATTAGACGATTGAACTGCGGCATGTCAAGCTGATCGTTGCTGGCTACGCAAAGTAAGCTGCTGAGTTCTTTGTCCTGATGACGAATCGGTTGTTCCGATTTAATAATACTCACCGCAGGGCTTAACACATGCTGATTGGCGGTGATCGACCAAATGCCTTCACCTAAATGAATCATGTGTTTTGGATTCAGTGCCGATAAAAATCCGCATTCAACCAATTTTTGTTGTTTGAGTAACTGTGTGCCGTGCCAAATTAAATCTTCAACGTCTTCTGCTGCAACTTGAGTGGCAATTAAGTTTTCATGCAGCGCAAGCGATGGTGGCTGCGCATGTAATAACTCAATAATTTGTTCGGCAGATTGGGCGTTTTTGACTTGCTCGGACACATCGTCAATGAGGGCACGGGTTAAAATCTGTAAAACTTGTAAGTGTTCATCTGACTTAGCAGCAATGACTACCGCCAAATAAATTTTATTTTCTCCATCCCAGACCACACCTTCAGGGAAATGCGCCAAACGCACACCTGTTTCTAAGATATATTGGCGAGATTGAGGTGTCCCATGTGGAATCGCAATTCCTTGACCCAAATAGGTAGCACTTTGCTGTTCACGAGCCGTTAAACCTTGTAGATATTCGGGTGTGACCAGCTGATCTTCAACCAAAATATTCACTAGACATTGCAACGCCTGTGCTTTATCTACAGCATGTTGATTCATGCGAACATGTTGTATATCTAGCGCGATCATAAAAATTCCTTGAAAAACATCATAATTTGAATTGAGGCGGTGCCTTTCTGGAGAAAAATAAAAGCCGAATTTTACTCGGATTTGTCGCGAAAATCAGTCTTTTTTTAATCATCCATGGGGTTTTTTGTGAAGATGTGAAATCGATGCAGTTTTGAGTCGAACGATTCACTGCTAAACCCGCGACGTCTTGTCTGCGGGACTGATGTTTTATCTTAACGTAGAATAGTGTGCTTGTATCATCGCAGCCATGTTATCTTTAAAAAAATTGTAAAAGTGGAACATGAGATGACACCGGCATGTCGATTATTAAAATCTAAAAAAATTGAATTTAGCCTGCATGAATACGAACACGACCCACACGCCAAAAGTTTTGGTTTAGAAGCCGCAGAAAAGCTGAATTTGGCCGTGCATGAAGTCTTTAAAACGTTGTTAGTCACCGACGATAAACAGCATTATGTGGCCATTTTACCTGTGCAACATCAGCTTAATTTAAAGAAAGTTGCCGCGGCATTTGGCTGTAAAAAACTACATATGGCCGACCCGAAAGATGCCGAACGCTTGACCGGTTATTTGGTCGGAGGCATTAGCCCACTGGGGCAAAAAAAGCGTTTAAAAACCGTGCTCGATGCCAGTGCAGAAACCTTGGGGAAAATGTATGTCAGTGGCGGAAAACGTGGTTTGGATATTGGCTTAAAACCGCAAGATTTAGCCCATATTTTAGAGGCGAAATTTGTTGATGTTTTAGACGATGGTTAAAATGAAAACAGGGATCGAATGATCCCTGTTTTATGGTTAAATGTTTATTTTTAAATAAATTGTAAGAACAGCCAATATAAGCTTGCAGACAGAATCATGGCACATGGCAGGGTGAGTACCCACGCCATTAAAATGCTTTTTACGGTTGCCCATTGCAGCCCCGACTTATTGGCAGTCATGGTCCCGGCAACGGCACTGTTAAGTACGTGTGTGGTGCTGACTGGTAAACCGAATTTATCCGCGGCAATAATCGTGCTCATGGCTACAAGCTCGGCAGACATGCCTTGCGCATAAGTTAAATGGGTTTTGCCAATGCGTTCGCCAACCGTCACTACAATTCGTTTCCAGCCCACCATTGTGCCTAAGCCTAAAGCCAGTGCCACAGCCACTTTCACCCACGTTGGAATATATTGTGTCGCTTTATCTAGGTTTTGACGATAATCCGAAATGGTCGCTTTTTGAGCTGCGTTAAGCTGATTGAGATGCTGGCCTTTATCTAACTGCTTTAAGCTGGTACTGCTTAAATACATATCGTTGCGTAAATTAATGGTCGCTTGTTCAGGAACTTTGGCGATACTGCCGTAACTTGCCACCGCTTGTCCTAAATGATTAGACAATGCCGCAACCGCAGGAATCACTTGATCATTCATTTGATGGTTTTGAATAAACTTGGTCAGAATATTGCGCGCTTCAGGATTTTGCATTGCGTCGGGGTTGACCGTTAAGGTATGTGCCGCTTTTTCTGAAAGTGCAGCAAAGGACTGAACTTGGCTTTCATCCATAGTTTGGTTGAGTGAATAGGCCAAAGGCACAATACCAATTAAAATGAGCATAATTAAGCCCATGCCTTTTTGACCATCATTTGAACCATGCGCGAAACTGACCCCTGTACAGGTCAAAATCAGTAAAATACGCACGATGAACGAAGGTGGTTCATTGCCTTTAGGTGCTTCAAACACTTCAGTTTTGCGTTTTTTTAACACCACTTTAAGAATTAAAAAAGCTACAGCGGCTAAACCAAAACCAATTAATGGCGAGAAAAATAACGCTTTTGCAACTTTAAAAATTTGCTCTAAGTCGACACCACTCACGCCATCGGTCGCTGAGTGTAAGGCTTGGTTCATGATACCCACGCCAATAATTGAGCCAATCATGCTGTGTGAACTCGATGCTGGAATGCCAAAAAACCACGTGCCCAAATTCCAAATAATGGCAGCAATCAGCAAAGCAAAAACCATGGCGAAACCGGCACCGCTATTCACGTGCAGAATTAATTCAACAGGCAGCAATGCAATAATGCCGTACGCCACCGCACCACTTGCGGTCAGCACCCCTAAAAAGTTGAAAAAACCAGACCACATTACTGCCACTGGAGCAGGCATGGCATTGGTGTAAATGACCGTTGCCACTGCATTGGCGGTATCGTGAAAACCATTTACGAACTCAAAGCCCAGCGCAATAATTAACGCGACCCCAAGCATAATGAATGAAAATGCGCTTAAAGGTGGGACATGAGATAAATCGAATTGAAGCTGAATGCCAATATAAACGATTGCGCTTAAAATGACGGTCGCAAAAATATATTTAAACCAAGATGGCGCAGGTGCATTAATATGAGAAGACGTTCTTGGAAAATATGCTTGTTTTGGAGCAGAAGTCGAAACAGCCGATGTCTGATGATTCATGCGAAGGGTGTAGTGAATGAAATTGCATGAATTTTGAAACTTTAATATGACAGTTCAATGACATTTTAGCTTTCAGTTGACGAATGAAATGTTACCCGTTTTATATATTTTTTGAATGGTGTGAAGTTAATTGATTTGATATTGAGCAGTTTTTTATTTTAGTTTGAAAAATTAAAAACTTAAATTGAATCAATATGCCGTTATTTTTTTCAAAAAAGTGTTTAGATCAAAAAATGCATAGAAAATTGCCGGTTTTTTGCATAAAAAATCATCAAAAGATTGGTGTTTCATTGCATTGCAGGCTTGGTTTTGTGACAACGTCAGATGTTTTATTGAGCATGATCTGACGTTGTTAAGTAAACATTAGCTACCCAGTGCGGCAGCTAAAAATCGCTTTTTTTAGGCAATTGGCGTGACTTTGAGTGGATTGAAAGATTGCGATGTCGGCATGATTTCAATCCGATTAATATTGATATGTGGTGGTTGCGACACCACCCAAGCCACGGTATTGGCAATATCTTCGGCCACTAAGGGCTGCGTGTTTTGATACAACTGTTCGGCTTTTTCTGCATCGCCATGAAAACGCACCACTGAAAACTCTGTGCCGCCGCACAACCCCGGCTCGATATTGGTCACACGCACTCCCGTTCCAGCCAAATCGGCACGTAAATTTAAGCTAAACTGCGCCACAAAAGCTTTGGTTGCACCGTAAACGTTGCCTCCCGGATACGGATAAGTCCCAGCAATAGAACCTAAATTAATAATTAGCCCCGTTTGGCGTTTGACCATATACGGCAAAACCAAGCGAGTCATGTTGATTAACCCTTTGGTATTGGTATCAATCATGGTGTTCCAATCGTCTAAATTGGCCTGATCGGCGGCGTCCAATCCTAGCGCAAGCCCTGCGTTATTGACGAGAACCATGATCTGATCTAATCCAAAGTCTGCTGGCAGTTGTTTTAAACAGGCTTCAAGGGTGTGATGATCTGCACTGACATCTAATACTAAAGGAAAAAAATCTGCGCCTAGTTCAGCCTGCAGCTGTTGTAATTTGTCTAAGCGTCGTGCCGCACCAATGACCCGATAACCTTGTTGTATTAAGGATTTGCAAATAGCAACGCCAAACCCTGCAGATGCACCTGTGACTAAAGCAAGCATAAAAATTTCCTTATAAAATATGGAGACTAAGACTGATTATTAATAAAACAACGCTTAAAACAAGGACTTTTTGCACCAGTCGGCCATTGCTTGAAATGGTGTGTTGGCTACCAAAATGATTGCCAACAATATTGGCCAATATCATGGGGATGCTAAGCAAAAACATTAATTTCCCTGCCATTAAAAAGGCAATCAGCGCGCCAAAATTCGAGCAGAAATTAAAGATTTTGGCTGTTGCAGAAGCATTTAATAAGGTAAATTGATTAATTAAAAACAGCGCAATAATAAATAAACTGCCTGTTCCTGGGCCAAAAAAACCATCGTAAAAACCCACGCTTAAGCAAACCATGCTCAGAAGCAGTTTGGATGAGGTAAATTGTCCATTTTCACGATCATTGGCACGGGCCAAGAGTCGGCTTTTACATAATGTGATGATTAATCCAATCGGTAATAGACAAATTACCACGAGGGTAAGGACTTTAACGGGTAAAATCAGAACGCATTTTGCACCCACATACGCGCCTAAAAGTGCCATTACTACGCCAAGCGGCACCACTTGCCAAATAATGGCTCGGCTGCGCATAAAATTACGAATGGCAGCCAAGGTTCCCACCATGCTGACTAATTTTTCTTGGCCAAGGGCAACTTGTGTAGGTAGGCCCAGCATAATCATGGCGGGAATCAGTAATAAACCTGCACCGCCTGCAACTGCATCGACATAACCTGCAATCAGTGCCGCCAAACTCAGAAGAAGTAATCCCCATAAAAAATGTTGCTCAAGAAGACTTTGCGCAATAAACATTTAACCCATAACCTGCCAATCAATGATGCTCCTTTATGCCATGACGATACTGGTAAAAGTAGCATCAGCCGGTTAGAATTTAAAAAAACTGTTTGGGTGACACAGAAGCAACTGTTATGGTCAATACACAACAACCAACCAAAATAAATCAGGTCATTGACTATATTTCTGAGCGCATTCAAAGCCGCCAATTTTTGGTGGGGAGTAAGTTGCCATCCTTGCGTAAACTGGCTCAAACATTACAGGTTTCTGTTTCAACCGTTTTAGAAGCCTATGAGCGCTTATTGGCAGAAAATTTAATTGAAGTTCGCCGTGGCTCGGGTTATTTCGTACTGAATCAACAGCAAGCAACAGGCATTGATTTGCCCAGTACCCAAGCGGAAATGGCGACGCATCCTTTTTGGGTTGCACACCAAGCGCTGATTGCACACGATGCAAAATTTACTCCCGGTTGTGGCTGGTTGCCTACAAATTGGATGCCAGAGGCGATTGTGCGTAAATCGTTACGACATGCCTTAAATGCCAGCGCTGAAGATGTATTGGCTTATAGTCCTGTTTTGGGCTTTGAACCTTTGCGGGAATTATTAAGTCAGCGCATCCAGCATTATGGCGTGAATCTTCATCCCGATCAGGTGTTATTAACCGAAAATGGCACACATGCTTTAGATTTAATTTGCCGAACATGGCTGAAACCGGGCGATGTGGTGGTAGTTGATGACCCTTGCTATTTTAATTTTTTTACCTTATTAGAACTATTACAGGTTCGTGTGATTGCCGTGCCATTTACCCCAAATGGCCCCGATTTAAATGCCTTTGCCGAGGCCATGCAAGCCGCGCCTAAGCTGTATATCACCAACGCGGGACCACATAACCCAACCGGTGCAAGCTTGAATTTGGCGGTTGCGTATCAGGTGTTAAAAATGGCTGAACAGGCTAATATGCTCATTATTGAAGATGATGTTTATGCCGACTTCGAGTTAGTCCCCGCGCCACGCTATGCCGCCTTGTCTAATTTTGAACAGGTTATTCAAATTGGTAGTTTTTCTAAATCGTTGTCTGCCGCGTTTCGTTGTGGCTATATTGCAGCAAAATCTGAATATATCGATTTATTGGTCAAGGTGAAAATTGCCACCAGTTTTAGTTGTAATCAGCTAAATAGTTTATTGGTGTATCAGACCTTAAAACATGCGCAGTATCGGCGTCATTTAGACTATATCAACCAACGGTTAAATGAGGCGCGGCGCTTTGTGGTGGGGCAGTTAGAAGATTTAGGCATTGTGCCGTGGACCATTCCTAAAGCGGGCATGTTTTTGTGGTGTCAGTTACCACAGGGCGTTCAGGCTGAAAGCTTGGTGCACGCGTGCCGACAAGACCATGTGATATTAGCCGCAGGAACAAATTTTAGTCATAGTCCAACCGCGCAGCAATTTATGCGTTTTAATATCTCGCAATGTGTCGATCCTTCTTTATTTGAGCTTTTAGCCAAACACATTGCATAAAAAGTGATGCTCAAACAAAAGTATATTTTTTGCGGCATTGCTTAAACGTATTTAAGTGGATGATGTTGTACTTTGCCTGATTAAAACCACACCATCAAATGGCGAAGCCTGATCATTGATAAAAGCTAAAATGTCATCAAATCTTCATGTTGGTTGTGTTTAAATAATCATTCATCTTTTTCTGACCTGTTTTTCGGGAGCAATCTTTTGACCTTAAAAAACCCGTTATTAGCACATCATATTTCCTCGCAATTTAACGAAGAAATGCAGGAAGTGAACACCAAATTTATGGCGATGGGTGGGGTCATTGAACAACAGGTGACCAATGCCATTCATGCCTTGTTGGATATGGATGTCAATCTTGCAGTAGATGTGCAATACACTGAAAAAACAGTCAATCGTCTAGAATTAGAAATTGATGAAAGTTTGACTTTTATTTTGGCGCGCCGTCATCCTGCCGCCATTGATTTACGCATGGTGATAGCCATGAGTAAAGCCAATACTGACCTCGAACGGATTGGCGATGAAGCGTCTAAAATTGCCAGCATTGCACAAAGTTTGTGTGAAGAAGGTGGCTCACCGCGCGGTTTTATGGAAACGCGTCATATCGGTAATCAGGTGCGCGTGATGATTCACGATGCCTTAGATGCCTTTGCACGTTTAGATGCCGATCAAGCGGTGAATGTATTACGTGCCGATGCCGACATCGACCGCGAATATCAATCTGCTACGCGTACCTTAATGACGTACATGATTGAAGATCCGCGTTATATTTCGCGGGTGCTGAATGTTTTGTGGGTGTTGCGTTCCCTAGAACGGATTGGCGATCATGCACGCAATATTTCAGAACAAGTGATTTATATCGTGAAAGGCTTAGATGTTCGTCACAGCAGTGTCGATGAAATTGCCCAGCATGTGCAGAATCAATAAAGCGCTTTGTATGTAATAAAAATAACCATCCCAAGAATAAAAAAAATCCCAGATCTGGGGGAACCTGGGATATATAAAGGGGTATTACATCAAGCATGGATTTCATCTTGATGAAGTTAAGATAACAATAACCACTGCTGCTGTCAGTGTAAGTCTTGTGATAACATGTTATTTTGTATGCATGTTTGTAAGTTGTTGTGAATAAAATAAAAAAAGCAACGAACTTGTCGCTGCTTTTTTAGAATAATTCACCGCTGTGGCTTATTTTTTTTCGGCGGTCCAGCCTTCGGCTTTTTCAACGCTATCATCGTTACTTAAGAACTTTTCGCGTTGTTCTTCTAAGAATTTTTTCGCTTCAGGGTCAAACACATTTAAGCGTTTTTCGTTAATTAGCGTGGTTTGGTGTTTTAACCATTCTTGCCATGCTTGTTTAGAAACGGTTTCAAAAAATTCTTGACCCTTTGCGCCAGGGAATGGTGCAAAATCGAGTCCATCTAAGTCTTGCTGATATTTACGGCAAAATACTTGTCTGCTCATGGCTTATCCTTGGGTGTAAAGTGCAGCTAAACGTGTGTGTGCACGGGCAATAGCCGCTGTCACTTGTGCTGGCGCGGTGCCGCCAATGTGGTTACGTGCATTGACTGAAGCTTCTAAAGTTAAGGCTTGATCGAACACATCTGCGCTAATTAAGTCAGAGAACTGTTGTAATTGTTCAAGGCTTAATTCAGATAAGTCTTTTTCTTCTGCCACGCCTAAAGCCACCGCTTTACCCACAATTTCATGCGCATCACGGAAGGCGATCCCTTTTTTTACTAAGTAATCGGCAAGGTCGGTTGCCGTTGAGAAACCACGTAACGCAGCTTCACGCATAACCGCAATGTTTGGAACCAACGCAGGAATCATATCGGCAAAGGCCATCAGTGAACCACGAACGGTATCAATGGCATCAAACAACGGCTCTTTGTCTTCTTGGTTGTCTTTGTTGTACGCCAGTGGTTGACCTTTCATTAAGGTTAATAAGCTAATTAAATCGCCAAAGACACGACCTGATTTACCACGAACCAATTCGGGTACATCTGGGTTCTTCTTCTGCGGCATGATGGATGAACCTGTGCAGAAACGGTCAGGAATTTGCACAAACTTAAATTGAGCCGATGTCCATAAAATTAATTCTTCCGACATGCGTGATAAATGCATCATAATTAATGCGGCTGCGGCATTAAACTCAATGGCGAAGTCGCGGTCAGATACGGCATCTAGCGAGTTTTCAGACACCGCTTCAAAACCTAATAGTTCAGCGGTATAGGCACGGTCGATTGGGTAAGTTGTACCTGCCAAAGCAGCAGAACCTAAAGGCATACGATTCACACGTTTACGGCAGTCTTGTAGGCGTTCAGTGTCACGCACCAACATTTCAAACCATGCCAATAAATGATGACCAAAAGTCACCGGCTGTGCAGTTTGTAAATGGGTGAAGCCTGGCATAATGGTGTCGGTGTTTTTTGCAGCAAGCGCCAAAATACCATTTTGTAAGCGCTGTAAAACCACTAAAATCGCGTCAATTTCGTCACGTAAATATAAACGAATATCGGTTGCCACTTGGTCGTTACGGCTACGGCCGGTATGTAATTTTTTACCCGTAATACCAATGCGGTCGGTGAGGCGAGATTCGATGTTCATGTGTACATCTTCTAAATCAATGCGCCATTCAAAGTTGCCGGCTTCAATTTCTGCTTGAATGGCGGTTAAACCTTGAATAATGTCGTTGCGTTCTGCTTCGGTCAGCACCCCGACTTTGGCCAACATGGTTGCGTGGGCAATTGAACCCGCGATATCTTGTTTATAAAAACGTTGGTCAAATTGCACAGAAGCGGTAAATTCAGCAACAAAAGCATCAGTCGCTTCGCTAAAGCGACCGCCCCACATACCAGATGTGGCTTGGGGATTATTTGAGGATTGAGAAGATGTGGTCATGGCGGCTCAGCAAAATAAAAAAGAGTATAGCAAAACCTGACCCGTTTGCCGATGGACAACGTTTGTACGCCAAACCATCATCCAAAGCTGTGCGTCAGGAACAATCTGCCTATTTTTTTACGAAAATTGGCCGTTGGCAATATTTAATCGAATTATTTCTTGCAAGTGCGGTGCTTTCAGTCTTAATTGCATTGGCAGAAGCACAGACATGGCAAGCACTCAGCGTGGCTCGAATCTGTGAAATATTGCTGTATTTTTATTGGGTGGAAGTGGTTTTTGCATGGATTGTCGATCGCTACCAAAGCCAACTAAATCGGTTGTCTCATGTGGCTGCGCTCAGTGTGGGTGTGCTTATTTTACAAAGTATTATTGTATGTACCACCTTATTTTTAAATGGATTGTCTATACTTTCGCATCACCACGCAGCTTCGGCATGGTCATTTGAAAACCTATGGCGCGGTCTGCCTTTACATTTAAGCTATGGTTTGTTGCTGAGTATTTTTTGTTTACGTTATTTATATATCCGCGATCAGTGGGTAAAACAACAACACAGCGAGTTACAAGCGCGTATTCAAGCCATGCAAGCCAGAATCCAACCGCATTTTTTATTTAATAGTTTAAATAGTGTGGTTAGCTTAATTGCGACCGACCCCGACAAAGCCGAAGATATGCTCATTAACTTATCTCGTTTATTTCGTGCAAGTTTACAAGAGCTTAAACTGGTGCCACTGCATGAAGAACTGGCGTTGTGTCAGCATTATATGGCCATTGAACAGATGCGTTTGGGCGAGCGTTTAGATATGGATTGGCGCTTGCCGGCGCTGCCGCTACTGTATGGCATTCAAATTCCATTATTAAGTTTACAGCCGCTATTAGAAAATAGTATTTTTCATGGTGTTGAAAAAATGAGCGGTGCGTGTAAGATCAGTCTATTGGTTGAAGTGTTAGAACAACAAGTGAATATTGTGATTAGCAATCCTTATCAACCAAAACAACAAGAACAGCGCCAAGGGCATGGTTTAGCACTTGAAAATGTTAAACAGCGATTACGTGCTTATTATGGTTATGCTGCCGATGTTCGGTTTTTTGCAGTCGATGGGATTTTTACCACCGTTGTGCGGTTTCCAAGCAAAATTAACCTAAAAAGCTAACTGCGTTTGAGATGAAGAACAAACATGAAAATATTAATTTGTGATGATGAGCCTTTAGCGATAGATCGGTTATCACGTTTAGTGAGTCAGTTGGGGCACGAAGTGGTTGCCACCGCACAAGATGGTGTGGCGGTGATGGCATTGGTTGAACAGTTTCGCCCAGATGTGCTGTTATTAGATATTCAAATGCCCGAATTAGATGGTTTAAGTTGCGCCAAGCAATTGGCAAATTTGTCGTTTAAACCCGCCATTATTTTTTGTACCGCCTATGATCAACATGCTTTGGCGGCATTTCAAGCACAAGCACAGGCGTATTTACTGAAACCGATTGCCAAAGCCGAATTACAACAAGCGTTAGAGCATATTGTGCAGCCCAATCAAGCGCAGTTAAGCCAACTAAAGCACGCCGAAAGCAGTCAGTTACCACAAACTTTATCGTTACAACGACAATTTATCACTGCGCGTTCGCACCGTGGCGTCGAGCTCATTCCAATAGAGCGGATTTATTATTTTCTTGCCGATCAAAAATATGTTTCGGTGCGCCACGATCAGGGCTTGGTGTTAATTGATGAAACACTCAAAGAATTAGAATCGGAATTTTCTCAAAATTTTATCCGAATTCATCGCAACGCATTGGTTTCAATTCAAGACTTAGATGGTTTGGAAACGTTAGGTGCAGGGCAGTATCAAGTGCGGTTTAGGAAAATTGACGATAAATTGGCTGTCAGTCGCCGGCATTTGCCAGTCTTGAGGGAAAAATTAAATCGTTTATAACAATTTAGCCTGAAAACTTGCATTTTTGTTAGATCAGGTTAAGTTTATGCTTATTCTTTTGCAGCATATAGAAAATCAATGAAATGCTTAAAAATTGCAACACGCCAAAGCCCTTTAGCCCTTTGGCAAGCAGAACATATTAAAGCGCGTTTAGCTGCGTTGTATCCAGAACTTGAGGTTGAGCTGGTAAAGTTTGTCACGCAGGGCGATAAAATTTTAGATACGCCATTGGCAAAAATTGGCGGTAAAGGCTTATTTGTAAAAGAATTAGAACATGCCTTATTAGAAGGTCGTGCCGATTTAGCCGTACATTCAATGAAAGATGTGCCGATGCAATTTCCGGAAGGATTAACACTTGCGGTGATTTGTGAACGCGAAGATCCAACCGATGCTTTTGTGTCGCATCAGTATGCACATTTTGATGATTTACCACAGGGTGCGGTGGTCGGTACATCGAGCTTACGCCGTAAATGCCAAATTTTACAAGCCCGACCAGATTTAGTCATTAAAGATCTTCGCGGCAATGTCGGAACGCGTTTATCTAAATTAGATGAAGGTTTGTATGATGCGATTATTTTAGCCAGTGCTGGTTTAAAACGCCTAAAACTGGAATCAAGAATTCGTCATGAACTCGACACCACAATGAGTTTGCCTGCCGTTGGGCAAGGGGCGCTAGGCTTAGAGTGTCGCAGTCAAGATCAAGCCGTTTTGGAACTGATTGCACCGTTGCAGCACACTGAAACCGAACTGTGTGTTCGTGCCGAGCGCGCATTTAATACCTATTTAGAGGGCGGTTGTCAGGTACCAATTGCAGGCTTTGCCACATTGGCGCAAGGTAAAATTTATATGCAAGGCCGCGTAGGTAGTGTTGATGGGCAAACCTTACTTAAAGCGCAAGGTGAGGCGATGGCCGATTTAGACGCTGCAGAAGCATTGGGTCGGCAGCTTGCACAACAATTGTTAGACCAAGGCGCGGCTGAATTATTAAAGGTACTGCATTAAACGATGTTGTTGATTAACACCCGTCCAGCACATCGAGCGCAGGCACTATCTGCACCACTGCGTGAGTTTGCGCTAGAGGTGCTCGATTTACCGTTGTTGGAACTGCGACCAGTTGCATGGAATGCCACGTTATTAAGGCAATATCAACAGTTACTTCACGCACAAATCATTGTTGTTGTGAGTCCGACTGCGGCAGAAATTGGTCTCGCTTACTTAAAACAAAGTGGTTTAAGTTTGGCAGAATTGGCGCATGTTCAATGGATTGCGGTGGGAGCTGCAACGGCAGAGTATCTTGCACAGCATCAGATTCATGCGCATGTGCCCGAAGTTGAAACATCGGAAGGGATGCTATCTTTACCGATTTTGCAGCAGTCGACAGTGCAATCTGTGGCGTTTTGGCGGGGCGAAGGTGGGCGTCAGTTTATGATGCAGCAATTGCAGCAACAAGGCATTCAACTGCTAAATTTTGTTTTATATACTCGGCATTGCCCCGATAAAACGGCTGTGATGTTTCAGCAACAATTGCCTTACTTACAGCACAGCAAGAAAAAGATATATGTGTGTATTAGTAGTGAAGCCAGTTGGCTCAATTGGCAAGCGCTCTGTCAAAATGCGCCTGAACTGTTAAAAAAATGTCATTATTTAGCCTTAGGCGAACGCTTATATCGTTTAATTTTAACAACGCAAAATTTAGACGGACAAGCACAGGTGACGGCATTTGCGCGCTTAGCGCCGGATGTGATTTATCGTTATTTATTAGAACAAAAAGGGTTGGCATGAAAAAACGCTTTATCGTGGTTGGTTTGATCGTGTTCATTTGGTTGTTAAAAATGAACTATGACCAAATTCAAAGTGACACTCAACTGCAAAGCTTACAAACTCAACTGACGCAGCTTGAGCAAAATAATGCCAATTTAAACGATCAATTGGTGGCTTTACAGCGTCAAAGCACTGCCGTGCCTGAACAAAATAGCTCAACTACGGCCGCAAACGTGCAGCCTCAAGTGGTGCAACATTCGGTTTTATTGGTGAAGCAACAATTACAATTGGTACAGTTTGCATTACAGCAACAGCAAGAGATTTATGCCTTTGAGCAACTGACTCAATTACAAAAACAAGTGCCGAATTACGATATTGCACCGGCATTACAGCAAAGTCTAGAGCAAGGTATCAGCAAAGATTTAGCCTTGATTCAGCAATATCATGACTTGCGACAAGCACAGCGTGATCAGGCCAATTTACTGTTTAAAACCCTCGATCAACAGTTGAATCGTTTAAGTCAAAGTCCGGATCGGAGCTATCAAAAAACCACCAACGCGCATTTTTGGAATAACTGGTTCAAAGTTGAATCAGTTGCGCAGCCTAAAACTGAACTCATGAACCAACATTTGGTGATCAAAGAAATTCAAATTCGTTTGTTGTTGGCAAAACAGGCTTTTGATGCCGGCTTAACCGATGAATATCAACAAAGTTTAAAGCAAGCGAGTGCTTTATTCAGCCAAGCACCCGCATTGCAACAGCCATCTGTACGTGCAAGCTTAGACAAGGCCAAACAGCTTCCAATTCCACCTATTCCAACGTTAAGTACGTTGGCATTGCTGAATTAGGAGGAAGAGATGACGTCTCTATTGCGCGCCTATTTTTGGGTGGGTTTATTGCTGATGGCGCTGCTAAGCGTATTCAGTTATGGCTACGGTGTCGGATATGTCTATATTTATTTGCGCCATTGGCAAATTGAAAGCAATATTTGGGTGCTGATGATTGGGTTGCTGTGCTTGAGTTTTGTGCTGCAAGTGCTGTGGCTCGGACTCAAACGCTATTTAAGCAAGCGCATGCGCAAAGAACAGCAAATTCTGAGTTTTGAACAATTGCATCCGTATGAAAAATTGGCGGTGCTTAAAGTGCTTGAAGCGGGGCACGAACAAGAAAAAATGTTACAAGAGCTTTATCAGCCCTCGGTCTTGTTCAAAGAGATTGTTCAAGCAAATATGCTGTGGCGTGCTGGCCACAGTCAGCAGGCATTAGATATTTTGGCGCATAGCTCGACTTTGGCATTTGAGCTGGCGGCTTTTTTGCGTATAGAAATTTATCTATCACAAATGCAAGGGCAGCAGGCGTTGAGTCATTTAGAGTTTTTATCACAACATGATTTGTCACCGTGGTTGCAAGATTTACAACAAGGCTACGAGCATAAACTAACCCAATTATGGGGTGCTTTTGCGACCCAATTTCCATGGTTATATTTATATGCCAGCCAATTTGGGCAATTACATGCCGAAGATAAAACGCATTGGTTGCAACAAATTCTAAGTCAATATGATCAGGCCAGTGTCGAAGATTTAGAAGCATTACAGCAGTGTTATCATCAATTGGTTTATGTGCAGCACGTGAATATGGCACGTGAAAATAAAATTTTATGGTTAAAAATTTTAGCCCGAATGCCAGAAATGGGGCGTGAGCATACGCTTTTGGCTGAAGATTTATTGGATGAATTATTTGACCAAGAAGTCTTTTATTTGTGGTTTGAAACGCAATTATTAAAACAACAACCCGATTATTTAGAAATTGAGCAGCATGTAAATGCGTGGGAGCAAAAATATAATCAACTGCCTATTTTTGCATTTGCCAAATGGCATGTTTATCAAGCAACGCATCGTATTGCAGAATCTGAAGCGTTATTGTCGCTGTATCCAGATAATGTTTTGATGAGTTATTTAAGAATTAAAATACAACTGCAAGGCAATGAAGAGTTGAGTGAACAGTTAAATTTATTATTTGAAAGTAATAGTAATTATTTAAAAATTAATATTTAAGGATGGATTATGCAATCATTAGAAAAATACCCCATTATTTATCAGCAAAGCGTTGCTTGGGGCGATATGGATGCTTTTGGGCATGTGAATAATGTGGTGTATTATCGTTATATTGAATCTGCTCGCATTGAGTATTTAAATGCACTTCATTTATTTGATGAAGAAATATATAGCGTGGTTGCATCGAGTCAGTGTCAATATTTAAAACCGCTATTTTTCCCCGATCAATTAAAAATAGGGGCACGTGTTGTAGAAATGCGTAATAGTGCTGTGCGTATGGAATATCTGCTGTGGAGTGAAAAACAACAATTGGTTGTTGCTTTGGCTGAGGCGGTTATTGTTTTTGTCGATCCAGTACAACTAAAAAAAATGCCCATTCCAGAGAAAATACGTCAGCAGTTCATTCAATTAGAGCAAAAAGTTAATCGTCAGATTTTAATATCAAACTAATATCGTTTTATTTTTAAAACTATACTTTTTTTGTTATCTTGATTATGATAAACCATACTTTAAAAGTTATTTTAAAAAATACTGGAGAAACTTGTGCAAGATATTACTAATTTAACGGTAGAAGAATTAAAACGTTTACAACGTGAAGCGGAAGTTTTAATTGCATCTAAAAAAGAACAAGCGATTGAAGATGCCTATAATCAGGTCATTGAAATTGCATCTAACTTAGATTTAACCATCGATCAATTGTTAGAATATGGCGCGCAAAAACGTAAAAGCACGGTGCGTAAACCGGTAGAGCCACGTTATCGCAATAAAGCCAATCCGAAAGAAACTTGGACGGGGCGTGGTAAACAACCACGTTGGTTGGTTGCGCAATTAGAAAATGGCGCGAAATTAGAAGACTTTCTTATCTAAACTGAATTAGATTAAAGATATTATTTAAAAGGTATTAAATGCAAATTTAATACCTTTTTTATGCATGATATAGCAAGTAATATATTATCTATTTAGGATTTATTTTAAGCGATACTGTGCTTTAAAATAGCCGTTTGCTGGGAATAAATTTAAACATGTTATGCTAGCAGGAAAAGAAAATAGGATTTTGGCATGAACTGGAAATTACACGCGCTTGCAAATGAGTTGACTGACCAAGAGATTAGCATCGACCGAAGCATGACCATTGGTCGTCATCCTGACTGTGATCTGGTTTTACAGTCTGCGGCCATATCGCGTCAGCATGCGGTCTTTAATTTGAATGAAGATGGCGTGTGGTTAAAAGATGCAGGCTCATCGAATGGTACTTTTGTGAATGATGTGCGAATTGATGCGGAAACGTTGCTTCAAGATCAGGATGTCATTCAATTTGCCCATTTGAAGTTTTTGGTGCTTGCTCCAGCAGTTGAAGAAAAACCAGCAGAACCTGTTGCGGCACAGATGAAAGACCAAGGCATGCCAAGTTTAGCTGAACGTGGCGATACGCTGGTCAATGCAGAAGGGATGCCGCAAAAAATGGCCATTCCTGTGCCTGCGCCTTTGCCTGAAGGTGTCGACATTCATGCCAAAGCTGAGCCAACGCCAGTTTCTGTTGAAGTTGAACCATCACGCGTTGAACAAAAAATTGAAGAAAAAAAGAATGCTTCGGTTGGGCTGCTTAGTATTGTGGTGCTCATTGTTTTAGCGGTCATTGCGTGGCTGCTGTTAAAGTAAAACAGACAAGGCATTTTCCAAATGCCTTTTAATCAATATGTCAGAAGGAAGCGAGCATGCAAGTACGTCCTTTAAATGAACGACACTTAATTCTTTTTGATTTAGATGGCACCTTAATCGACACAGCCGCAGATATGTATCGTGCCATGAATGCCGCCTTAACCAAGTTGGCGCTGCCGTTGGTCACAGAACCACAAATTCGACAATGGGTGGGTAAAGGCACCGCCAAGCTGTGTGACAGTGTTTTATTGCATTTGGCAGGTACAATTGACGCTGTGCAGCATCAGCAATTATTGGCGTGTTATTTACAGTGTTATACCGAAGGATTGTGTATTTCTAGTCAGCCTTTTGCTGGAGTGCTGGCTTTTTTGAATTATTGCCAAGCCCAGCAATTACACATGGCTTGTGTGACCAATAAGCCAGAGGCACTCGCTAAGCAATTATTGCAACAATTACAACTCGATCATTATTTTGGTTTGATTCTTGGCGGCGACAGCTTACCTGTGCGTAAACCAGATCCTTTGCCGTTATTACATGCTGCGGCATTTTTTAACTGCTCGCCTGAGCAGACCTTAATGATTGGTGACTCAAGTAACGATATTGAAGCTGCAAGAAATGCCAGAATCGATTGTATCGTGATGAGCTATGGCTATAATCATGGAGAAGATATTTATGCTTGCCATCCACAGCAAGTGATTGATACTCTCGAAACGCTTATTCCATCATAAATACTGCTTAGGAAGCCCAAAATGAAATACCTGCAACTTTTTCGATGGCGTCGCTCATTCTAAACCATGATGCACCACGTTAAATTGACATAGATAAAAAGGTATTTCTAATGATGACTTCTGAACAATTCGCACAATTGCAACAACAAGGCTACAACACCATTCCCGTATATCGCCAACGTTTGGCTGATACCGACACGCCATTGTCTATTTTTGCGCGACTCAAAGACAATCAGCATGCGTATTTGTTCGAATCGGTTGAAGGGGGAGAGAATTGGGCGCGTTATTCGATGATTGGTCTGGGCGAATCGACTGTATTTTCATGCAATAACGGTGTTTTAAGTATTCAACATGCCAATGGCGCGCTTGAACAGCAAGCCTGTGTTGATCCTTTTGCCTATATTCGCAATTTTCAGGCGCAATTTAAAGTCCCGACCAAAGCTCAGTTACCTGAATTACCAAGTTTTACTGGGGGCTTGGTGGGGTATTTGGGCTATGATGCTGTGCGTTATATTGAACCACGCTTAAAAAATGTGCCTGAACAAGACCCTGTGGGCTTGCCTGATATTTGGATGATGCTGTCTAAAACAGTTATTGTGTTTGATAATTTAAAAGATACCCTGTTTTTGATTGTACATGCCGATGCTACCCAGCCAGATGCTTACCTGAAAGCACAGCAGCAGCTCGATGCATTAGAAGCACGTTTGGCCACGCCAATCAGCTTACAAGCTAAGCCACATACTGCACCGCATTTTGAATCGATTACAGGTAAAGAAAAGTTCTTACAGACGGTCGAAAAAGTCAAAGAATACATCCGTGCGGGCGATGTCATGCAAGTTGTGCCCGGTCAGCGGATGGTGTCTGACTTCGATGGCGAGCCATTACAGGTCTATCGCGCATTGCGGCATTTAAATCCATCGCCTTATTTGTTTTTAGTACAAGGCCAGACGTTAGAAGATGGCAAGCCGTTTCATGTAGTCGGTTCATCGCCTGAAATTTTGTCGCGCCTTGAAGATGGAATTGCCACAGTCAGACCGCTTGCGGGAACTCGCCCACGTGGAAAAACCAAAGAAGAAGATTTGGCACTCGAACAAGATTTGTTGTCGGACGAAAAAGAAATCGCCGAGCATTTAATGTTAATTGATTTAGGCCGTAATGATGTTGGGCGAGTAGCCAAAATTGGTAAAGTGCAAGTCACCGATAAAATGGTGATTGAGCGCTACTCGCACGTCATGCACATTGTCTCGAACGTACAAGCTGAAGTACGCGATGGCGTGGATGCTTTGGATGTCTTTAAAGCCACGTTCCCTGCAGGAACGTTGTCAGGCGCGCCAAAAATTCGTGCCATGGAAATTATTGACGAAGTTGAACCGGTCAAACGCGGCATCTTTGGTGGAGCAATTGGTTATTTGGGTTGGCATGGTGAAATGGATATGTCGATTGCCATTCGAACCTGTGTGATTCGCGACAATAAAGTCTATGTGCAAGCGGGTGCAGGCTTGGTTGCCGACTCAAATCCTGAATCAGAATGGAATGAAACCCAAATAAAAGCTCGCGCAGTGATCAAGGCGGTTGAATTATCATCAACTGGATTGATTTTATAAGTTTTTTACTATTTTTTTGAAAAAAGAGCTTGCATCATTTTAAAGTTTTGCTAAACTGCACACCGTTCCGATACGAAACGTACGAAACAACAAGAAGCGCCGGCATAGCTCAGTTGGTAGAGCAACTGACTTGTAATCAGTAGGTCCACAGTTCGAATCCGTGTGCCGGCACCATCTTAAAGTTGTTTGTTGTAAGTAAAGGATAGCACTGAAAGTAAGTGTGATATGGTGAGATTCCCGAGCGGTCAAAGGGAGCAGACTGTAACTCTGCCACGAAAGTTTCGAAGGTTCGAATCCTTCTCTCACCACCATTATTTTGCTTCGATAAGTGGTTAATACCAACATTAAGCGGGAGTAGCTCAGTTGGTAGAGCGGTAGCCTTCCAAGCTACATGTCGCGAGTTCGACCCTCGTCTCCCGCTCCATCGAAGTATATTGCTCTTATAGCTCAGTGGTAGAGCACTCCCTTGGTAAGGGAGAGGTCTCGAGTTCAAATCTCGATAAGAGCTCCAGATTACAGTTTAGCGATGATTCGCAGTTTTAAAGAAAGCAGGCTTATTAGTCTGCTTTTCAAGTATTTGGTATTTGGTTTTTTTAGGCGATGTGTCGAACTGAGTTAAATATACCTGTGTTCGACGTAAATGAGGAAGATGAACATGGCTAAGGCTAAGTTTGAACGTAATAAACCACACGTAAACGTGGGCACAATTGGTCACGTTGACCATGGTAAAACAACTTTAACTGCTGCGATTGCAACAATCTGTGCAAAACACCACGGTGGTGAAGCGAAAGATTACTCGCAAATCGACTCAGCGCCAGAAGAAAAAGCACGTGGTATTACCATTAATACTTCACACGTAGAATACGATTCTCCAATTCGTCACTACGCGCACGTAGACTGTCCAGGTCACGCCGATTATGTTAAAAACATGATTACTGGTGCGGCTCAAATGGACGGCGCGATCCTTGTATGTGCAGCGACTGATGGTCCAATGCCACAAACTCGTGAACACATCCTACTTTCTCGTCAGGTTGGTGTACCGTACATCGTTGTATTCTTAAACAAATGTGACCTTGTAGACGACGAAGAGCTTCTTGAATTAGTAGAAATGGAAGTTCGTGAACTTCTTTCTACTTATGACTTCCCAGGTGATGACACGCCAATCATCCGTGGTTCAGCTTTACAAGCATTGAACGGCAACGCTGACCAGTATGGCGAGCCAGCAGTTCTTGCACTTGTAGAAGCGCTTGACTCTTACATCCCAGAACCAGAACGTGCAATCGACAAAGCATTCTTAATGCCAATCGAAGACGTATTCTCTATTTCTGGTCGTGGTACAGTAGTAACAGGCCGTGTAGAATCAGGTATCGTTAAAGTTGGTGAATCAGTTGAAATCGTGGGTATCCGTGATACTCAAACTACAACTGTAACTGGCGTTGAAATGTTCCGTAAATTGCTTGACGAAGGTCGTGCAGGCGAGAACTGTGGTGTTCTTCTTCGTGGTACTAAGCGTGAAGACGTACAACGTGGTCAAGTACTTGCTAAACCAGGTACAATCAAGCCGCACACTAAATTCGACGCAGAAGTATACGTACTTTCTAAAGACGAAGGTGGTCGTCATACTCCGTT
>NZ_VTDU01000015.1:0-57130 GCF_035615615.1 Acinetobacter sp. MD2(2019)
ATTAATAACTCATTTGACGAAAGTTCGGCATCCCAATAAGACCTAACGAGTAAGCATCCAAGTTGTGCTGGCGACAATAGCAAGAGTGAACCACCTGATCCCTTCCCGAACTCAGAAGTGAAACCTCTTAGCGCTGATGGTAGTGTGGGGTTACCCATGTGAGAGTAAGTCATCGCCAGCTCATTATTCAAACACCCTCTAACTCAACAGTTAGGGGGTGTTTTTTTATGTGGAATTAAATAAATTAAAATGAAAACAAGCGATTAATGATAAAAACAGCAGGCTTATGCTATAAAAGTATGCAATTTAAATATCAATAAGGAAAAATAACAGTGAAAGTTTTTGGAGATATGCAATCGGGTAATTGTTATAAAGTAAAATTATTGTTGTCATTCTTGAAAATTGAACATTCATGGCAGCATATTGATGTTTTGAATGCAGAAACCAAAACACCAGAATTTTTAAAAATGAACCCGAATGGGAAAATTCCTGTGGTTGTGTTGGACGATGCGCGAGTTTTGACAGAATCGAATGCGATTTTGGGATATTTTGCAGAAAATACGCCATTTATTCCTACCGATCGTTATGCTAAAGCAAAAATGTATGAGTGGATGTTCTTTGAGCAATATAGTCATGAGCCTTGTATTGCAGTTGCTCGATTTATCAACAAATATTTAGGTTTGCCTGAAGATCGCTTGGTAGAATATCAGCGCTTACAGCCCAAAGGGCATCAAATTTTAGCCATTATGGAACAGGCATTACATCAGCGTGATTATTTACTTGGGGATAGCTTAACGCTCGCAGATATTTCTTTATATGCATATACCCATGTGGCGGATGAGGGTGGTTTTGACTTAAGCTTATATCCGCATATTGTGGCATGGTGTGCAAGAGTGCAACAGCAACCGAATTATATTGCGATGAATGCTTCATAGATTGAATGTTTTAATAAAATTATGATGAAACAGTTAGGCTGAAAAATAGATTTTACAGCCTAATCTACAATAGATTAACCGGTATTGCGTAGACCAGCAGCAATGCCTGCAATACTGACCATTAGTGCATGATCAACTGGGCTATGTGTGGTTTGATGTTGTTTTAAATATTCTCTGCGGCGTTTCATTAACTCGGCTTGTAATAAATGTAGCGGAAGCAGATACGTTTTACGTACCCGCATGGATTGATCTAGCACCTCATTTTGGCTGAGCAGCTCTGATTCACCTTTTAATTGCAGTAAGGTTTCGATGGCATCTTGTAAGCGTTGACGAAGTTCAGCGCCTAAGTGATGCAAATGCTGACTTTGGGTTAGGTGGGTTTCGTAATACCATGCAATGTCGGCATCTGCTTTGGATAAAACCATTTCCAACATATCGATAAGCGTTTGGAAATAAGGCCATTCGGCTAACATTTCATCGAGTTTTTCTTTTTGCTGTTGCTGTAAAATTTCATCGAGTGCCGCACCTGTACCTAACCAAGCGGGTAACATCAAACGAATTTGTGTCCATGCAAAAACCCAAGGAATCGCACGCAGTGATTCAATGCCTCCACTGACTTGTCGCTTGGCGGGGCGTGATCCCAAAGGCAGCATTTGTAATTCAAGTTCAGGCGTGACGGTACGTAAATATTCGACAAAATGTGGATTTTCACGCACGGTTTGACGATACAACTTCACCGACGTTTCTGTCATTTGATTCATTAAATCACGCCATTCTGGGCGTGGCACAGGCGGTGGCAACAAGGTCGCTTCGAGGGTTGCTGCGGTATAAACCTCGAGGTTTTGTAAGGCAACGCCTTCAATGCCAAATTTAAAACGAATCATCTCGCCTTGTTCAGTCACACGAATTGCACCAGAAATTGAGCCCGGTGGCTGCGAGAATAACGCTTGTTGAGTGGGTGCACCCCCACGACTAATCGATCCTCCACGGCCATGAAATAAAGTCAGTTGAATATTGTGTTGTTGTGCAATTGCCGCTAATTCTTCCTGCGCGCGGTACTGCGCCCAATTGGCAGACATGAATCCAGCATCTTTGGCCGAGTCAGAATAACCAATCATGACTTCATGTTTACCTTGAATATGTTGTTTGTACCAGTGCATGCCAAATAAGGTGTTCATGGTGGCGGCTGCGCTGTCTAAATCTTTTAAAGTTTCAAACAGTGGGACGACCCGTAAAGGATGTTGAATGCCGGCTTCTTTTTGTAATAACAAAACGGCTAGAACATCACTTGGATATTCGGCCATCGAGATAATATACGCGCCCAATGATTCTGAAGGTTGTTCAGCCAGCGTACGCATGGTGGCAAAGACTTCTTGTACATCGGGATGGTTAATCAGGCTATCTAAGGGTTCATTAAAACTTTTCGGTAGCAGCGGGCGTTTACTTTGTAATTCATTGAGTAAGAAATTTTGCCGCGCTTGTTCCGTCCACGTATCGAAATTGCCTAAACCTAAATATTCAGTAATGGCAGAAATGGCTTGGCGATGGCGTCCGGATTCTTGTCGAATATCCAGTTTCAGCAATTCAATGCCAAAGCACTGTATCCGATAAATACAGTCGAGCAAATTGCCATTGGCAATTTCAGGTAAATTACACTCGAGTAAAGAGCGATGGCACAACATTAATGGCTCTAATAATTCATATTTATGATGAATCACCATTGGATCATCTAGCGTATCTTTGCCTTGTAATTTATCTGCCAGCCATTGCCGAGTGGCACGTAGCCGTTGCCGTGTATGTCTTAAAAATTCACGATAAGGTTCATGATGATTTTGCCCGAGTTGTTGGCGCAGTTCATCAGATGCTTCTTGAATGGAAAGTTCCCAACGCAAGTTCTCAATATCTTTTAAGTACAATTCAGTGGCTTGCCAACGCGAAAACCACAGTACTTCTTGAGTGACTTTGTGCGTGACATTCGGATTGCCATCACGATCTCCGCCCATCCACGAGGCAAAACGCACAGGGGTAATATCTGTCGGCAAAGCTTTGCCACAATGTTGTAGGCTTAAGTCATTTAATTCACGGAAAAATTTTGGAATCGCATGCCAAAGCGTTTGCTCAATCACGGTAAAGCCCCATTTGGCTTCATCAATGGGTGTTGGTTTTTGTTGACGAATTTCATCGGTTTGCCAAGCAGAACAAATTAATTGTTTTAAGTTCAGTAAAACCACTTCGCGTTGTTTTGGGGTTAGTTTTTGTTGATCGAGTTGTTCAAGGCAACGATTAATATCATCATATTTTTGAATCATGGTGCGGCGGCTGACTTCGGTGGGATGTGCAGTTAGCACCAATTCAATACTTAAATCACAAATTTGCTGATAGAGCTGCTCGGATGAAATGTTTTGTTGTTTAAATTTTTCAAACAGCGGTTCTAATGGATTCGGGGAAGGATGGCTTTGGTCAAATTCACCGGCGCGACGGCTACGCACCACGTGGTATTGCTCGGCGATATTGGCATAATGCAAAAAATGCGTGAAGGCACGGGTCAGAGGTAAAATTTCACAATCTTCTAAATTTAAAAACAGTTGCTCAAGCTGCTTTTCTGACTCGACTTGTCCATCGCGTGCGCCTTTGGCTAAGGCTCGAATTTGTTCAACCTGATTAAACAGCGCATCACCTGCATGTGCTTTTAAGGTTTCACCAAGAAGATTTCCCAATAAACGAACATCTTCACGTAATGGAGCATCGATATGTTGTGCCATGTTAAATTTCCTTATGGGATGAACAAAGGGCGCGTTAATCGATTGGGCGGATTAGCCATAAAATCGATTCTAAGCATGAGCGTAGACTTAACCATAACAAAAAAATCACGAAAAACTCTTAGCCAATGGTCGTGCTTGACGGATAAATTCTGTACAAAAAACAGAGTTTATTGAAAATTCAGATAGTTAGTTCAAAAATACCACTCAAATGCAAGGATTGAGTTTTTGCTGTACCGCGTTAAATTGATGTGTAGTCAGCATTTTTAAATCGAAATGAGTTGAAGATGAAAAAAATGATTCATTCGATTTATTTTTAAAAAAATAATTCAATTTGTATGAAGATTTAAAGAATAAAAGGGTGCGAAAAGCGGAAAAATTCAATATAGTAACAGCAGAATTTTAAAGATAAAAAAGCGTGCACAGTCGCCGCTAAATTGAGAAAATTCACTGTATAGCATCGAGGTTAAAAAATGGCAAAAGACAGTCTTACACAGCAAAAACGGTATGTTTCGATTGCTTATGTATTTATGTTTTTTGCATTAATGACGATTGTAACCGGCTTAATTGCGTATTTTTTGGCGGCTAAAGTGGCGCGCGCAGAAGAACTTGAAGTGTGGCTGCAAACGCATAGTTTGTGGATTATGCACAATGTTTTGCTGTATATCGTATTGTCTGCCTTTGCTGCATTGTGGTTTATTCCGTTGTTGTTCTTTCCGTGGAATGCCTTTCATTGGGTAACAGGCTGTGTCATTGCAGGCATTGTTTTTGGTTTTATTGCATGGATGTATTTCTTTAATTGCTTTATTCGCGGCATGTCAAATTATTTAAAGCACAAGCCAGTTTTCTAAAACACATCTTTTTTGTGCATTTCCCCCTTGTAAAATCCTTTCGAATCCCAATTTAAGACAAATATTGTCGTATTTTAAAATCCGTGAGGAGCATCGCCTGACATGGCTAAACGTGATTATTATGAGGTTTTAGGTGTTGCTAAAACCGCAAGTGATGATGAAATTAAAAAAGCCTATCGCAAGTTGGCGATGAAGTATCATCCTGACCGTAACCCAGATAACGCTGAAGCAGAAGACAAATTTAAAGAAGCTGCCGAAGCCTATGAAATCTTAAGCGACCAAGAAAAACGCAATGCCTACGACCGTATGGGACATAGCGCCTTTGAAGGTGGCTTTGGCGGTGGTGGCCATGGCGGTTTTAGCGCAGAAGATATTTTTAGCCAGTTTGGCGATATTTTTGGTGGTGCCTTTGGTGGTGGCGGTCGTTCGCAGCAACGCCAACGTCGTGGTTCAGACCTACGCTATGTTATGGAATTAACCCTAGAAGAAGCAATTCAAGGCGTTAAAAAAACCATTACCTTTACTGCGCCTGCACCGTGTGATGCCTGTGATGGTAAAGGCTCGAAAAATCCGAATGACGTAGAAACCTGTAAAACCTGTCATGGCGCGGGTCAAGTTCGTATGCAACAGGGATTCTTCTCTGTGCAGCAGACCTGTGGAACGTGTCGTGGGCAAGGTAAAATTATTAAGAACCCATGTACCAAATGTCATGGTTCAGGTGTCCATGAACGTCAACAAACGCTTGAAGTCACTATTCCTGCGGGGGTTGATAATGGCGACCGCGTGCGCTTAACCGGTAAAGGTGAAGCCATTCGTGATGGTCAATCAGGCGATTTATACGTTGAAGTGGTCGTGCGTGAGCATGAAATTTTCCAACGTGATGGTGCCGATTTATATATGGATGTGCCAGTTAGCATGGCTGATGCTGCGTTAGGTAAAGAAATTCAAATTCCAACACTGGATGGCCGCGTAAGCTTGAAAATTCCTGAAGGCACACAAAACGGTAAAGTCTTCCGTTTGCGTGGCAAAGGTGTGCGTCCAGTTCGTACCAGCATGATTGGTGATTTACTGTGTCGTATTGTGGTGGAAACACCAGTGAACTTAACCACACGCCAACGTGAGTTGCTCAAAGAGCTACAAGCAACTATGGAAGGCAATGATCAGCATTCAAGCGAAAAGAAAAAATCATTCTTTGATCGCCTGTTTGACTAAGTATATTGTGGTTTAAAAAACCTGCCTAGATGGGCAGGTTTTTTTATGCAAGATTTTTAATCCATCCTCTAAGTTTTGTTATAGTACGTGCAATGTTTATAGATTCAGGAAAGGACGACATGTCGACATCACCACGTATCGGCGTTTTGGGCGCGGGCGGCCGTATGGGACGTATTCTTATTCAAGCCGTACAACAAGCCGGCTATCAATTGGCCGCAGCGGTTGAACGCCCAGAAAGCAGTTTGGTTGGTACAGATGCAGGCGAATTGGCCGGTATTGGTAAAATTGGGGTGAATATCTCTGGTGGATTGGCTGAAGTTTTAGATGCCTGCGATGTGGTGATTGACTTTACCGCACCAGTTGCAACCGAACAGCATTTAAAACTTTGCCGTGACGCGGGCGTGGCCATGGTGATTGGAACCACAGGTTTTTCAGAACAACAAAAGCAATTATTAAATCAAACAGCAGAACATACGCCTGTGGTGTATGCAGCAAACTATTCTGTTGGGGTGAATGTGTCGATTAAATTGCTAGAGCTTGCTGCAAAAGTATTTGGCGATACGGTCGATATCGAAATTATCGAAGCACATCATCGTCATAAAGTGGATGCACCATCGGGCACTGCTTTAATGATGGGCGAGGCCATTGCCGAAACTTTGGGACGTGATTTAAAGCAAGATGCTGTTTATTGCCGTGAAGGCCACACTGGACCACGCGAACGTCAAAGTATTGGTTTTCAAACTATTCGTGGTGGCGATATTGTTGGTGAACACACCGCCATGTTTATTGGTGAAGGCGAACGTGTTGAAATTACACACAAAGCCACGAATCGGATGAACTTTGCGGCTGGTGCCGTGCGCGCGGCGGCTTGGGTGGTTGGCCGCGAAGCACGCAAATATGATATGACCGATGTTTTAGATTTAAATAAAATTTAAAACCCAAAGCCCTACTTTGATTGATCAAAGTAGGGCTTTTTTATTGCCCATGCCGTGCGAGTCGCATTTGTAATAACACTAAACCGAGGGTAATGGTTGCCAAAATTGCACCGCTGATTGGCACCGCAATATAGCCTAAATTTAAACTGAGTACGCCTCCTCCCACCGCAGCGCCTAAGGCATTGCCTAAATTAAATGCGCCGATATTCACCGATGACGCCAAACCTGAGGCTTCATGTGCCACCGACATCACTCGCATTTGTATGGGCGGGACCAAACCAAACGCCGCCGCACCCCAAATGACTAACGCAATAGCTGTGCCTAATTGGGTTTTGGCTAAGATTGGAAACAGCAACATGCTGGCAATTAATATCGTTAAAAATACAATTAAGGTTTTATTTAACGACAGATCGGCAAACTTGCCACCCAAATGATTCCCGATAGAAAAACCAATTCCAATTAAGACCAACATACAGGTAACAAATAATGGTGTGGCTTGGTTAAAGGCATGCAGTGTTGGTGCAATATAGGTATACAGCGCAAACATTGCCCCTGCACCAAAAACGGTGGTGACTAAAGCCAAAAGCACTTTTGGCCGCGTCAGTACACTTAATTCATGTCGAATATTGGGTTTTTGTCCCACACTGCCTTTGGGTAAGGCTTTATATAACGCCGCGATGGTGATTAAACCTAGTAAAGTAATTGCCGCGAAGGAGCTGCGCCAGCCAATATGCTGCCCAACCCATGTTGCAAGCGGTACACCGCCAATATTGGCAATGGTCAGTCCCATAAACATGGTGGCGATGGCACTGGCTTGCTGATTTTTAGCCACTAAACTGGCCGCGACCACCGAACCAATGCCAAAAAATGCACCATGATTCAAACTGGTCAGTAAGCGCGCGAACATTAAGCTTAGATAACTTGGCGAAAATGCCGCCCAGAGATTACCCAACGTAAAAATCATCATCAGTAAAATCAGCGCTTTACGTTGTGAAAAACGTGCAAACCATAACGTCATGATGGGTGCTCCAATCATGACACCCAATGCATAGCCCGTAATGAGCATGCCGGCAGTTGGAATGCTGGTGTTTGAATCCTGAGCAATATTGGGAAGTAATCCCATGGGGGAAAACTCTGTGGTGCCAATGGCAAAAGCGCCAATGGCTAGAGAAAGTAAAGGAAAGTTGATTTTCATCTTATCCTTCATCCCACTCAGGGGCGAGCTCGGTTGGATTCACTTCACGACCATTTCGGTCTAGCTGTGCAACCAGCTGCATTTCTTCTGGACTTAAATGGATGTGTTGTGCGGCAAGATTCTGACTTAAATGTTCACGTTTCGTCGATGATGGAATGACGGCAAAGCCACGTTGCAATGCCCATGCCAAGGTAATTTGAGCGGTAGATGCCTGATGCGCCGTTGCAATTTGCTGAAGTACAGGGTCTTGTAATACTTTGCCGTAAGCCAGCGTCATGTACGAGGTGGCGGTAATCTGCTGTGCATTTAAGTAATTGACCAGTTTTGCGTTTTGCAAATAAGGACTCAGCTCAAATTGGTTGGTACAAATGTGCTCTGCACCGACGGTGTCAATGGCCAGTTGAGTTTGAGCAATATTGAAATTTGAAATACCTATCTGCTGGGTTAAACCTTGCTGTTTGGCTTCAAGTAAGGCTTGCATGATTTCTGCAATGTTGATTCCCAATTTGGGCGCCGGCCAATGAATCAGGGTTAAATCGACCTGATCGGTTTGCAGATTGTGCAGGCTGTTTTTTAGACTCGGAATGAGTTTTTCTGGCGTGCAATGGTCTGTCCAAATTTTTGTGGTAATAAAAACCTCATTGCGCGGAATCGGGCTTTCGGAAATGGCTTGACCAATGGCTGCTTCATTGTCGTAGATTTGTGCGGTGTCGATGGCACGATAACCCAATTCCAAAGCGGTTTTGACGGTATCAATCACGAGTTGATCTTTTAAACGGAATGTTCCTAAACCAAAAGCAGGAATACGCATGTGCAACCTCGAGCAAATATTTTATCTTGATGTCGATCATGCCTGATTTATTGTTGCTGAAAAATATCGGTTACGGCAATATATTATTGATTATAAGTCAAGAGTACTCGGCATGAAATCGAGCATAGAAGAATTACAAACCTTTGTCACCATTGTCGATACTGGCAGTATTGTTACCGCAGCCGAAGTGCTTGGACAAACGTCCTCTGGTGTGAGTCGCAGTTTAAGCCGTTTAGAACAAAAACTGAAAGTGACCTTGTTAGAACGCACCACGCGAAAAATTAAACTGAGCCAAGAAGGTGAGGTGTTTTTAGCCAAAGCGCGGAAAATTTTACACGATCTTGCCGCAGCGGAAGATGAAGTACTCAAGGCAGATCAAGAGATGACCGGCACTATTCGCATTGATTCGGCTGCGCCGTTTATTATTCATGTGATTGTGCCCTTAATTCGTGAATTTCAGCAGCAGTATCCGTTAATTCACATCGAGCTGAATAGTAATGATCAGGTGATTGATTTACTGGAACACAAAATTGATGTGGCATTTCGTTTTGGTGCCTTACACGACTCGACGTTGCATGCCACGCGGGTATGTAGCAGCCGACTGTATATTGTGGCAAGTCCTGAATATATTAAAGCAAAGGGCAATCCAATCCATGCTGCGGACTTGGCTGATCATGATTTAATTGGGTTTATTCGGCCAACGCATTTAAATCTGTGGCCGTTAAAAATTTTGGATCAGCGCTATCAGATTCAATCGACACTGAAAGCTTCTACAGGTGAAACGGTGCGTCATTTGGCTTTAAGAGGGCACGGTATTGCCTGTTTATCTGAATTAATGGTGCTGCAAGATATTGAAGAAGGGCGTTTAGTGGCATTGTTTGAAGATCAAATTGAACGCTCTGAACAGCAAATTCATGCTGTGTATTATCAACAAGCCCATTTACCCAAGCGAGTGCGTTTGTTTATCGACTATGTGGTTGATCGTTTAAAAGATGGTTTCAGCACCTGTATTTAACAACAGCTTCCGCCTGAAAATTCAGACGGAAGGGCAGGGATAAATTAAAAATCGGCTTTTAAGACCACGCGGTAGCGCACCTTGCCAGAATGTAAATGTGCAATCGCATCATTAATTTTTGACATCGGGAATAGTTCAATTTGCGGAGCAATATTTTTGCGCGCCGCAAATTTTAACAAGGTGCGTAATGCTTCAGGCGAACCAGTTGGTGAGCCCGTAATTGATTTTGCACCGCCAATAAGAATGTTTGCCGGTGTAGCAATCGGTTCTAGCGGAATACCCAATAAATGGATGGTACCATTTGGCGCAAGTGCATTTAAATAGGCACTCCAATCGAGGCTGACATTCACCGTACTTAAAATCAGGTCAAATTTACCTTGTTGATCTTGCAGTGCAGTGCTGTCACGGCTATTCACCACGTGGTCTGCACCCATGGCTTTTAATTCGTCGGTTTTGCTTAAGTTAGAACTAAATGCGGTAATTTCACAGCCCCACGCTTTAAGCAATTTAATTGCCATATGCCCTAAACCACCAATACCAATCACACCGACATGGTGACGTGCTTGAATTTGATGTTTTAATAATGGATCAAATACGGTAATACCACCGCATAACAATGGGCCGGCACTTTCGGGATCTAAATCGTCTGGAAGAGGAATTGCCCATTGCCAACCGGCACGGATTTTATCGGCAAAACCACCGGCATGACCGATAATGGTTGCTTTTTGTTCGCCAGTACACAGCACTTGCTGGCCGCCAATACAGTAGTCACAAGCTTGGCAGCTTTCTGCTGTCCAACCAATGCCGACACGTTGTCCAAGCTTCAGGCCTTTGGCTTCTGAACCCAAACGAACAATGGTGCCAATCACTTCGTGGCCGGCAATCAGTGGATATTGGGATACGCCCCAATCGTTATCAATCATTGAAATATCTGAATGGCAGAGGCCGCAATATTCAACTTTAACTTCAATTTGATGCGGTTGGAGTTCACCTGCATCAAAACTATGCGGGACCAATGCTTGTGCTTTATCGAGGGCGGCATACCCACGAATTTGATTGTCGCTCATTAGAATTCCTCATACTTAGATTTTATTTTAAAAAACAGTCGTTTTCATGGTCGTTGACCATGCCACAGGCTTGCATAAAAGCATAACAAATTGTGGGGCCAATAAATTTAAATCCGTGTCGTTTTAATGTTTTTGACAGTTGTTCGCTCAGTGCCGTTTGGGCGGGTGCATCCGTATACACTACTACGCTGTTTTGGATTGGCTGCTGATTGACGGATTCCCACAACCAAGTCACCACGTTGCCATAGTGTTGGCGTAACTTTAACCATGCTTTGGCGTTGTCTCGAATGGCGGTGAGTTTACCGATGTGGCGAATCAATGCGGAATCTTCGAGTTTGGATTGTAAATCTTGGTCGGTAAAATCGGCAATTTGTTCTATTGAATATTGAAAAAAATGCTGGCGATACGCCTCACGTTTTTTGAGTACGGTAATCCACGACAGACCTGCTTGTTGGCCTTCTAAACACAATAATTCAAACAGTGCCGATTCATCGAACAGGGCTTGCCCCCATTCGTGGTCGTGGTATTGAATATAAAGCGGATCATTAGAACACCAGCGGCAGCGTTGTGGCATGACGAACTCCTCGCAATGACCTTATAGGCTAAAACTCTGCCATTGGTCTTGTTGAATATCCCAAAAAGACAGTTCAGCGTGGCTTAAATCGTTAAAAGGAATCCAAAGGTCTTTACCTTGTTTATCGTTATAGCCTGTGCTGATTAGAAAAGCATCTTCGCCAATTTCCATAATCCAGCCTTGGTGCACGTGTCCATGCAGTTGGATGCGTTGTTGATTGCCCGATTCTGCAAATTGAATCAGACGCTCGATAATTGCTTCAGACATGTGTCTATCCTAATAACGTAAATAAGGATAAGGATTGGTTGCACCGCGTCCTTTACCTTCTAAATAAATACCATAATGTAAATGGGTGACGGTATACCGTGCGTTACCGCTATTGCCCACATAGCCAATCACATCGCCAGCGCGAACGTAATCGCCCACATGCAGCCCACGTTTATGGCGCTGTAAATGTGCATAATAATGCCAAGATCCCGCAGGGCCTAAAATCCAGACCACGTTACCGCCTAAACGATTGCCTTGTAGGCTAGCAACAATGCCATTGGTTGCACTGGTCACTTTGGTTCCACGTGGAGCCAGAATATCAATGCCTTCGTGCCGGCGGCCCATACTGCGCGCATTTCCCCAAGTGTCTTGCAGTTGGTTTGCTGTGACGTATTGTACAGGAATCGGTAGCTGTGAACTTAATGGCTGTGCTTTTAATTTTAAAATGGCTTGTTGTGGCAGGGGTTGCGATTTTTTCGGTGCGCTGCTACAAGCAGATAAAACAATGCTCGCCAAGATCAGCGACACGAAAGCATAAGGACGAAACACGTGGCAACCTTCTTGGTCTGATGTACCTGTTATCATAATATTGAAACTATGGCACAGTTCATTTGGCTTGACAATTTCTCTACGTAACTGCTTTTGTTCGCGTTGTTAGTGACTTAAATGCTGAATGACTTTTTGCATTGCTGTTGGAATGCCTTTATTTTTCGCTTGATTGATATCTAACCATTCACCTGTAAGTTCGGCTTGAATATGTTCCATTTGCTCGGCATCCACCTCAACGCGGTGTATGTTCAATTCCCAAGTAAAATGGGTGAAACTATGCCGAATGCTACCCGCGTTATGCGTTGTAGCTAAACCCAACACTGCACGCTGTTGCTGTATTTGTGTGGTATTTTCAAAAATTGGCAAAGACCATAAGCCGCCCCATAAACCTAAATTTGGCCGCTGTTGCCACAACCATAAGCCTTGATGTTGGATTAACAAAATGTCACCCGTTTTGGTGGGAACGGCTTTTTTGGGTTTTTTATATGGTAATTCGGTTTCTAAACCTTGTTGATGTGCCTGACACTGGCTTTGCATTGGGCAATATAAACAGAGCGGTTTTTTGGGCGTGCAAATGGTTGCGCCTAAATCCATAATCGCTTGTGTGTAGTCGTGATTACGCTGGCGTGGGCATAGTTTTTTAGCCACCTGCCATAATGCTTTTTCGTGAACAGTTTTACTTAAATCATCTTCAATGGCAAAAAAACGTGCGAGCACACGTTTGACGTTTCCATCTAAAATCACGCCGTATTGTCTTAATCCTAAAGACATTAAGGCGCCTGCGGTTGAGCGGCCAATTCCGGGCAGCGCCATCCATTGTTCAAGCGCTTGTGGAAATTGTCCTTGTGCTGCAACTTGTTGTGCGGCTTTATGTAAATTACGTGCGCGGGCATAATAGCCTAAGCCGGCCCAATAAGGCGCAACGTCATCCCAAGTGGCTTGTGCTAATGCGTACACCGTTGGAAAACGTTCAATAAAGCGACTGAAATATTGCAGAACGGTTTTCACTTGGGTTTGCTGCAACATAATTTCAGACACCCAAACTTTATAGGGGTCATCTGCAACTTGCCAAGGTAGGTCGTGACGACCATGCTGGTCGAACCAGTGCAGCAAAGCATCAGAAAATGAAAATGTAGACATAGACAACGCGCCAAAATTTAGCGCGTTAGTATAGCCATATGCAGGGTAAAAAAGAAATTCAATTGCTTGCGTTTCTTCAATTGCAAGATGTTTAAACCAAAGATTGTCGTTTAAGCATCGGCATCCATAATGCCCCAACGTTGGTCGAGCTTCAGTTCTTGGTTTTTATAGCGAGGAATCACATGAATATGTAAGTGCTCGGCATGCTCACCAAACACATCGCCATCATTAAAACCAATATGGAAGCCTTCGGGATGATGGCGAATTTTTAATTCATTGCGTGCTTGCTCTAATAAAGACAATAAGCTTTTGCGTTCTTTGTCGGTAATGTCAAAAAAAGAAGCAACATGACGCAAAGGAATAATGACCACATGTCCTTCTGATAACGGGTTGGGTTCTGGAAAAACCGCACCAAAGTCATTTTTGGCAATGATGTCATATTCATCAAAGTCACAATAGGCGCATTGTTTTGTCATCGTGGTTTCCTCAAAATTAGCCAGTATAGCGTGTAGATATTTTTACTCTAATGGATTGATTTATGCCAGTTTTTCTTTAAATAATCGATACATTTCAGCCATGCCGGTTTTTTCAGCTTCGGCATTATAGGCAAGGTCGATATTATTGGCTTTGGCACGTTGGTCTGCAAGGGGATTGGTAAAGCCGTGCTTGGCGTGTGCTAGAATATGAACGTGGTGTTTGACTTGGGCTTGGCTCATTTCTTGTTCAAATTGTGCGACATCGTCTAGGCTGACCATGCTGTCGTCTGCGCCGTGTAAAACCAACAATTCTGCGTGTACTTGTCCAACTTTTGCCGGTGTTTGTGTGCCTAATGCGGCATGAAAAGCAGCCACAGCTTTGATGTCTGCACCTGAGCGTGCAAGGTCAAGCAATACTTTACCACCGTAGCAAAAACCTACACCCGCAATTCGCTTTGGGTCAACTTCGGGTTGCTCGGCTAAGCTATTGAACGCAGCTTGGGCACGCGCAACCAGTGTGTTTGGCTGGGCAAAGGTTTCATTCATCCATTCGCTGGCTTGGCTTGCCAGCTCTGTCGATTTTTTATCGCCGTACATGTCCATGGCAAAGGCAGCATAGCCATGTTCAGCAAGTTCCGTTGCACGTTGTAGCACATATTCATTGGGTCCCCACCATTCAGGCCCGACCAAAATACCCGCCACAGGTGCGTCCGATTTTGGTGCTGCAAAAAAACCAACACAATGTGTGCCATCCGCAGTGGTATAGCCAATTTCTCGAGTGATGATTGCATGAGACATAATGGAATGATCCTAATTTTTAAAACGTTTAAAGACAAATAAGTAATTATTTTGATTGCTTAAACATAGCACAGCCAGCTTTTATTGTGCATGCTAAATAGATAATAAAAAGAAGGCATTTCGCCTTCTTGGAAAGGGTGAGTTTAGTGACGCCCGCGTGAGAAAAAGCCAATAATGGCAAGAATGGCAGCCACAACCAGCAAGATTACTGCAAACTGCTTAGATAGACCTGCAACACCGCCAAAACCGAGTAAACTTGCAACCAGTGCTATCACTGCAAAAATAATCGCCCAACGGAACATGGAACTCTCCTTGTTTGAGTTTGTTCCTTTACTCTAACAGCGCCGTTTTTAGCAAAATGTTTGTTTTTGTGCAAAATGTGTGCACATTGTTTTAATTTTGCGCAGTTTGTTATCGCTCTAGCATTCGCAAGCTAACGTTAAAACAGAGCATGCTATACTTTGCCTTCATTTTTTTGTGTGCTGATTTTTGCATGTCTTTACGTCCACAATTTTGGAAAACTGTTCCATTACAACAGATGACAACCGCCGAGTGGGAAGCACTTTGCGATGGTTGTGGGTTATGTTGTTTGATTAAATTGGAGGATGAAGATACGCGCGAAGTCGCCTACACCAAAGTGGCGTGTAAATTAATGGATTGCCAAACGGGGCAATGTCAGGATTATGTGCAGCGTAAACAACACGTTCCCGATTGCATTCAATTAAGCCCCGAAAATTTACCTCAGTTACATTGGTTGCCTTCAAGTTGTGCCTATCGCCGAGTATACGAAGGCAAAAATTTACCCTCATGGCATTATTTAAATACTGGCTCGCGTAATAGTGTGATTAAAGCCAAAAAATCGGTCGCAGGGCGTTGTATCTCCGAAACACAAATCCAAGAAGATGATATCGATGAATATATTGTGCATTGGGTGCGTTAATTTCATCGCTTGATGTATATAAATTGGTCTATTTTTTGCTTTGTAATTTGTCGCTATAAATCAATGACTGAATAATTCGAAAATTTATTTTGGGGAAATATCTGCGGCCATGCTGACTTTGTGCCAGTTTGTGTCGTGGTTATTGCGAATATGGGGATGAATCGATATGAATATGCATGAACGTAGTGTCCAAACCGAAGCCGGCATTTTTGCTTTAGCATCGCAGTTATATGTTCGACTCAGACGTGTGACTGGCCGAGTGATTGATGTGGCGTATTTAGAACAAAACCAACATTATGCCAATGAAATTATTCGAATTGCTAGTCAAGCGCCAGATGCTGAAGTACAGCAGTTGGCACAGCGCTTAAGAGAGCGCATACCCACCATTTCAAATCATCTAAACAACGATCATTCAAGTACAGCACGCGCTGAGGCTGCCGCAGATGAAGTTTTTAAAGCCGAAGTGCCGCATCATTATATTGGCGCGCTGCGATAACAACATCACAAAACGGTGAAACCTACAGTTTCATTTCAGCCTGATGCGTATACATAGTACACTATGGCGACTGTTGGATCATGAAGCTACATTATGTCAGAAACGCATATTCCTTTACCTGAACGTTTACGTCCAAGAGATTTAGCCGAAATTATTGGACAAGACCATTTGCTAGGAACAGGCGCGCCGTTACGTCAAATGATTGATCAAGGGCATCTCCCGTCAATCATTTTTTGGGGGCCGCCGGGCGTGGGTAAAACGACCATTGCCTTGTTGTTGGCGCAAGCGGTCGATCGTCCATTTATTAGCTTGTCTGCCTTAAATACAGGGGTAAAGGAATTACGTGAAGTGATTGCCGAAAGTGGTGATTTACTCACGCCAGTTGTGTTTATTGATGAAATTCATCGTTTTAATAAGTCGCAGCAAGACGCACTGTTGGGCGCGGTTGAAAAGGGCAAAATAACCTTAATTGGTGCGACCACGGAAAATCCATCTTTTGAAGTGAACAGCGCGCTGCTGTCACGTTGTCAGGTATATACCTTACATGCCTTAGATGTGGATGCCATTCAAAGCCTATTAACCCGTGCGATTCAAAAAGACAATATTTTAGCCAAGCGCCAAGTTTTTATTGATGAGTACGATGCCTTTTTTCAGTTTTCGGCAGGCGATGCACGTAAGGCACTTAATTTACTCGATTTAGTGGCCAGCACCTTTGAACCCGATCAAGAAAATCATATTGATAATGCCTTGGTGGTCAAAGTTGCCCAGCAAAATATCGCCCGTTATGACAAATCGGGTGAACAACATTACGACTTAATTTCTGCATTTATTAAATCCATTCGCGGCAGTGACCCTGACGCTGCGTTATATTGGATGGCACGCATGTTAAAAGGCGGAGAAGATCCAGTATTTATTGCACGCCGTATGCTGATTGCCGCCTCAGAAGATATTGGTAATTCGAACCCGAATGCGTTGTTGCTTGCCGGTGAATGTTTTAGAACGGTGCAAGTTTTGGGTATGCCAGAAGCTCGAATTGTACTTGGACAATGCGCGGTATATTTAGCAACCAGTGCCAAAAGTAACAGCACTTATTTGGCCATTAATAAAGCCTTAGAATTAGCCGATAAAACCTCGAATTTAGCCGTGCCTTTGCATTTACGCAATGCACCGACCAAATTAATGAAGCAACAAGGTTATGGTGTGGATTATCTATATCCACATGATTACTCTGAACATTTTGTCGAACAAGAGTATTTGCCACCAGAATTAAAAGGTACACAATTATATACCCCAGCACGCAATAAACGGGAAGTCGAAGCGGAACGCTTACAACAACGCCGTTGGCAGCAAATGCAACAGCAGCAGCAACAGCAATAAAATGTTGTGCTAAAAAACCGCCTAATCTTTAGGCGGTTTTTTTAGCAGCTTGTTGGAATGATTCAAGCTCAAGTTATCGGTCTGCTGGAAAAGCTTGTGGGGTGGGTTCGGGTGCATATTGTTTTTTGGAAGATTTTGGCTTTTCTAGTTGATAAATGGCAGTACCAATCACGCCGGTATTATCGATCGAGCCGCTGCTATTGTGGTTGGCATACGAAGCTTCTGGCTGACTAAAAATAAATGCCGCAACCGCAGATTCACTTTTGCGGAAACCTTCAATGACCAGTTCTTCGTGCGGACGCAGCACGTAACCCTCTGCATTGGCAGATGCTGCAGCACCAGTAATGACATCTAAACCATCGACACTCGCGACGATTTCAAAGAGCTGATTGGTTTTATTTTTATATTTCAAGCTATAACGCTGGCCTTCTTCGGCTTGAACAAAATAGCTTGAACCTGTGCGGTAAATTGGTAACGGTTTATTTTCATCATCACGTACTGAAAAACGAATATCGCCTGATGCCATTGGAACTTCAAAGACTCTTTGACCTTTAAATTGTTTGGCGGCATAGCGAATTTGTTGTTGGTCAAGCGGGCGATCTGAGACGCGATCTAAATCCACTTGGGTAATATTCGATGAAACCTCATTGCCCCATTTTGTTCCTAAACGTTCATCGGTTTGAATATTGTTATTTGCGCGTTCCGTTTCGGCACTCACACTATTACTTTTTTCCACCGATATTTTGTCGGCGCTCATAGGCGCTTTGCTACATGCTGCGATAAAGCAGGTGGTCATAAGCAACAAAAACAGCAGCTGTAGTTTTTTAATCATTTTATTTCTCTAATCTCGATTTTATACCGACATATATAGCACATCTCTATTTTTTTGATTGTTACCTGTACAAATTTTTCTGTGTAAAATTTGTTTATCAGAAGGTGAAATTTTGCTGTTCTTTAAACGCTGAGCAATCATGCTGTGCTTATGAATCAGCAGATCGACTTTGGTGGGTTAATCTTTGCAGCTAAAATTTAAACATATTCTGCATTTATTTATCCTGTTATTTTGAATGGCATTTTAGGCAAGCAAATTGGTTTTACTTACCTAAAATTAATATCAAGCTTACCTCGATCAGTGGCTTAATAATATGCCATGCTGAGGTTTTATTTACCCTCCCAAACCGCATCTTTAATTTTGACAGGCTGTGGAATCAATTTTGCGTTATAGAAAAAGTCGGCAATCTGTTGTTGTGCTTGAATCACATCTGCAGATAAATAGCTTACTGTTGCAGGTTTCGGTTTTTTATCAATGACCCGTTGTGTGACTTTGATATCTAAGCCCGTGCTGTCTGCTAAAATTTGTGCCGTCTGATCTGGATGTGCGTTAATCCATTCGTCCGCTTTATTGAGTCCTGCAATAATTTTGTTGGCTTCACTGGCGTGTGCTTGTAAAAATTGTGGCGAACTTAAATAAAAAGAATAGGCTTGAGGCAGATCTTTAGAATCAATTAATACTCGGGCATTGCCTTGAATTTCGGCAGCGCTGGCATAAGGGTCCCAAATGGCCCAAGCATCAACCGATTGTTTATCTAAGGCTGCACGCGCATCAGCAGGGCTAAGCCAAATCGGTTGGATGTCTGACCAAGTCAGGCCTGCTTTTTTTAACAGTTCAGATAAAAAATTATGCGCACTTGAGCCTTTGGTGAGGGCAATGCGTTTGCCTTTTAAATCTTGAATGTTTTTAATTGGACTATTTACGCCAACCAATAGTGCATGGGCAAATTGCGATGATTTTTCATAGCCTAAATAGTTCACCGCTTTACCTGCCGCACGCGCAAAAATCACTGGAGTATCTCCGGTATAGCCCACATCTATGGCACCTACCGATAACGCTTCGAGTGTTTGCGGGCCAGCAGGGAATTCTTTCCATTCAATTTTGGTGTTTGGAAATTCTTGTTCAAAAATCTTATTTTTTTGCGCCACAATCAGTTTCAGCGCGGCTTTTTGGTAACCAATCGATAGTGTTTTAATTTCGGTGGTGGCAGATGTACTGGCCTGATTTTCAGGTTGTTTTTGACATGCAGTTAAGCTTGTAACAACTGCAAGGGTGCTGATAAGCGTTGTGATTTTATAAATTGACATGAGCGTGAACCTAAAATTTAAGCATGTGCTTAAATTACTCGGTTTACTTTAGATATTTAAATCATAAGATTTGCAATCTAAATCAAGAAAACAGCTTAAGTTTATTGGGACAAGGCAAACAAAAATCAGAACGACCCGTGAATGGATCGTTCTGATGCATAGCAATGATATTTAAATCATCATAAATTCAACATGTTGGAGTTTTATTTTTGACCAATATAGGTGAATTTAATAATTGAACCCGGATGTGCAACTTTGGTTGAAACCGAACCGTCATCGAGTTGTACTGAGCCTGACGAATCTGTAATGGCATATAACACTCTGCCATTTGGATTCACCACGATATCGCGATAACGATCTACCGAGCGGAACATTGGAATGGCATCGCCTTTGGTGACTGTATGTGATTCATCCATTTGAACGCGGAAAATCACACCACGTTTTAACGCAGGAATCAGCACGGAATCTTTCCATCCTGGAATCGGATTTTTACCGCCTTGATAGAAAGTCACCGCAGAAGCTGCAACGGTTGGCCAGCAAATATAATTTAATTTGCCGCAGGTAGAATCATTAAAATTATAATCATTCGAGACCGTGAAAAGGGTTTTTAACGGTTGAATAAAGTTCGGATCGTTAAAGTCAGATTCTTGGCTGACGGGCACGCCTGCAGGGGCTTTTAGCCCATTTTGTGCAGGGTCTTTAATTTGGCTTTTATCGCCCGTTGCGGCCGAATAATTGGCATAGGCATAACCATTGTTATCTTTATAACCAGATACATTTGGCCAGCCATAGTTGCCGCCCTTAATAATCAAATTCAGTTCATCGTCTGAATTGGCGCTTTGTTCTGACGAAAGCAGCTTCCCATTTGGGGTGAAGGTCAATCCCTGTGGATTTCGATGCCCCAATGTATAAATATGGCTGACCACGCCGTTTAGGCTTGGGTTATCTTTAGGAATTGAACCATCCAAATTCAAGCGTAAAATTTTTCCGGCATAGGCGTGAAAATCACGTTGTTGAATTTGCGTTGCCGTAGGCAAGACTTGCGCTTGGTTCGGGGTAAATAAATAATCTAATTGGTTGGCACCTTGGTCGCCGACACTAAAATACAGTTTATTGTCTGGCCCAATCACCATGCGCTGTGCTTGGTGGTCGTGCGATGAAGGTAAGCCGGTGAGTAGGTTGACGGGTTGAGTCAGCGTGTCTTGTTTTTTATCGTAGCTGTAGCGTCTAACAACGGTTTGATTTGGATAGTTTTTATCTTTAGCTTCTGGATTTTTAATACTCACCGACAGATAAATAAAATTATGATTGGCTTGTCCAAATTTTGGATCTAAGGCAATACCCAATAACCCATTTTGAGTGTCTTCGTCATACACCATATCTGGTACGGTAAAGACGGTGGTGGCTTTGCCTGTTTCTGGATTAACCCGAATAATATTGCCTGTTTGTTGTTCGGTTAACCATAAGTTATTGTCTGCACCCCACACAATATTATGCGGATTTTTAAGCTGCGAGGTGATAACGGTACGTGAAAATTCAGGGCTGGTTGCATGAACATAAGCAGATAACGGCAATGGAACATCTGCATGTGAAAGTCCAACAAACATGGTCGCAAGCGTACCAAGAGTCAAGCGTGTTTTTAAAGTGCGCATGGAGTCTTCCAATCGATTTAAGAATATTTGTATTAAAATAAAAGTTATCATTTATTTCTTGATAATTTATAACAGATAACCTGCGCGGATAAAAATTTTATCCAGATTGAATTTCATTTTATTTGAAATATATTTTATGAATCAATGGCTTATTGGACATTTGTTCAGAAGAAATATCTTCATCTAAATTGCACTTCTTATTTTTTAAACATAAAAAAACCGAGCCTTCAGACTCGGTTTTTTAGATGCAAGAAGGCGCTTAGATATCGGTTAAGTCGATGCCTAAACGTGCTGCAACTTCTTCGTATGCTTCAACAACATCGCCTAAACCTTGACGGAAACGATCTTTGTCTAATTTTTTCTTGGTGTCTTTATCCCACAAACGGCAACCATCTGGAGAGAATTCATCACCTAACACAATACGGTCGTGGAATACGCCAAATTCAAGTTTGAAGTCAACCAATAACATATTGCCATCAGCAAATAATGCTTTGAGTACATCATTCACTTGATAGGTTAATTCTTTCATTTTCTCAAGTTGTTCAGCAGTCGCCCAACCTAAAGCAATGGCTTGAGATTCGTTGACCATTGGATCGCCTAAAGCGTCATCTTTAAAGAACAATTCAAATGTTGGCGGAACAAGCTCTTTGCCTTCTTCAACACCTAAACGACGGCACAATGAACCTGCTGCATAGTTACGAATTACGCATTCTACAGGGATCATTTTGAGTTTTTTAACTAACACTTCTGTTGGTGTAAGTAGTTTTTCAAAATGAGTTTCAATGCCTGCTGCAGCCAGTTTTTCCATGATAAAGGCATTAAAGCGGTTATTCACCTTGCCTTTACGATCGAGCTGTGCAATTTTTTCGCCGTTGAATGCTGACGCATCGTCACGAAACACTAAAATCAGGTGATCAGGATGATCTGTTTCATAAACAGATTTAGCTTTACCGGTATAGAGCAAGGTTTGTTTTAACATGGGATGAACCTGTTTTCAAAAATATACCTAGGATGACTAGGCTGGCCAATTTTGAGAAATCTGGTCTAACAATGCTTTCGCTTTTGCCTGATCAGCAAAGCTGTTATCAGGATTAAATAAAACGAGGGTATTGGTTTTACCAACAGCAGCAAGTTTCAAAACGTAGTTTTGATTGTCGACTTGAATGGTCGCTTCATAACGCGTTTGGCTTTGGCTTACGATGCTGTAGTTTAGACTGCTCAGTGTTGCAAGCGTGTACTGCCAAATTGTATCAGATTTACCGCTAACTTTCAGTAAAGGATTTTGATTTCCATCTACAATTACAATTGGCTTTACATAGTTTTCATTGTTTTCGCTTAACGCACGATTAGGAACAACTTCGCCCGGACGTGGCATAACAAAACGATTGCCTTTCTTATTTTCATAATCAGGCGCGTGTTGTAAAGCCAACGGGTCAATAATCGGTGCTGGATACAAAGGTGTTGCAGGTCTAACTGACGCACCTTCAGGATATTTTAAAGGTTCAGTGCTATCTGGTTTCTTATAATTTAAAGAACCATTATTGATGCTTAGCATATTACAACCAGCCAAGCTGAAAACTGAAAGTGCAAGAGTTAAACCTAAACGTAATTGCATAATATTGTGCTCTTTAAATAATACCCGTTGCTTTTAGGGTTTCGCGCAGTGGTGCACGATATTGTTCTGCAAGTGGGGTGAGCGGCAGGCGAATGCCTGAACCAATTAAACCCATTTCATGCAGTGCCCATTTCACAGGAATTGGGTTCGATTCGCAAAATAAAATATTGTTTAAATTTGCAATCTTGTGGTTAATTTCTTGTGCAAGTTCTTGATTTTGTTGTAAAGCTGCGGCGCACATCTCGCTCATGATTTTTGGCGCAACATTGGCTGTTACCGAAATATTTCCTTTTGCACCAAGCGAAATCAGCTCTGCTGCTGTTTCATCATCACCAGAAAAAACGGAAATTCGACCCTTTAACGCATCAATTAATTCTTTACCACGGACTAAATCGCCCGTTGCATCTTTAACAGCAATTACGCGTTCAATATCGGCTAGGCGCAAAATGGTTTCATTGGTCATGTCGACGCCAGTACGGCCAGGCACGTTATAAAGAACAATCGGTAAATCGACCGCTTCAGCCACCGCTTTAAAATGCTGATACAAGCCTTCTTGTGTCGGTTTATTATAATAAGGTGTGACGAGGAGTGCGGCATCTGCACCCAAAGCGTGTGCTTCTTTGGTCAGTTCAATGGCTTCGTGAGTTGAATTTGCACCTGTACCAGCAATGACCGGAATACGTTTGTTGACCACACGAATCACTTCTTGAATGACTTGGGTGTGTTCGGACATACTAAGCGTAGAGGGCTCACCGGTTGTGCCAACGGCAACAATTGCATTTGTTCCTTGTGCGACGTGCCACTCAACGAGCTTTTCAAGGGCCTTCCAATCTACGCTGCCATCTTCAAACATAGGGGTGACAAGTGCGACAATTGAGCCTTGAAGATTCTGAGCTAGCTGAGTCATTTTTAAAAATTATCCTATTTGACCATTCACAGAGGAAAAGGGAAAGAATGGTTACTGTAGTTTTGAATTTAAGCGAAAATTCAACGAAATGAAAGCAACGCTGAATGTTACTTGTTCAAATTATGACTGAACATGCAGTGAAGAACAATATGATTTGCTTCAGGCAGAGAAAACTTTTTGTTGTTTTTTGAACATGACATAAAAAGCGAAACTTTAGCCAAAATGCTTTAAATCGCATAAATTTTGCAGTTGTGACAATAGATGAAGGAATAAAAAACATGAAAATAGATCAACAACGCAGTGCATTAATTGTGGTAGATATCCAAAATGGCGTTACTCCCGGTGGTCATTTGGCGGTTGCACATGCCGATCAGATTATTCCTTTGGTCAACCAATTGGCGTTGCAGTTTGAGCATGTGGTGTGCACGCAAGATTGGCATCCAGCCAATCATATTTCCTTTGCAGAACATTATGCGGACAAACAGCCATTTCAAAGCATTGAACTCGATTATGGCACGCAAGTGTTATGGCCGAGTCATTGTGTACAAGGCACGGTCGATGCCGATTTTCATCCAGCGTTAAACATTCAACATGCCAAATTAATTATTCGTAAAGGCACCAATCCAGCAATTGATAGCTATTCGGCTTTTGTAGAGGCCGACCGTAAAACCACAACCGGCTTGAATGGCTATTTAAAAGAATGTGCTGTGGATACGGTATATGTAGTCGGTATTGCCACCGATTTTTGTGTGGCATGGACAGCCATAGATGCGGCCAAACTCGGCTTTCAAACCTTTGTGATTGAAGATGCAACCGCTGCGATCAATTTAAATGGTTCGTTGGCTAATGCTTGGCAGGCGATGGAAGCTGTTGGAGTGAAGCGTATAAAATCAGATGCAGTTTGGGGACTTATATAGCGTTAAAAAACCTAGACCAAAAGCTATGTGTGGTAATCATTTAAAATTGGCTCATGGAAGTGTGCTTACATCTATGGATAGATTTTGTAGCGCCCTGTATAGATTGAAACAGCAAGAGCACTTGAGCCAAATTCGATATTTAAGTGATAAAAAAAGATACGAAAAAAATAGAATCATTGTGCTGAGAAATTAAACACGAATGCTCAGGTTAGTATCATAAATCAGCAGAATAGAATATTTACATCATGATGTTGGGAGATTCGCGAATGGCTTGGTTTGCACTACTTATTGCAGGAATTTTTGAAATTGTTTGGGCTTACTCGATGAAGCTTTCAGATGGATTTACCAAATTTACCCCAGTCGTTTTCACGATTGTTTTTATGGTTTTAAGTATTTGTTTACTCGCATATGCCATGAAAACTTTACCTTTAGGGACTGCATACACCGTTTGGACAGGGGTAGGGGCCGTTGGGTCATTTCTTGTCGGGGTGTTGTTTTTAGGTGAACCTGCCTCAGCAATCCGAATGTTGGCTGCAGTTCTGATTATTTCAGGATTGGTGTTGATGAAAATTTCTTCTTCATAACCTTATTTTAAGATTTTGAAAGTAGGGTTGTGCCATATTAAGCTTTGAAATTATTGCATTATTCACCAATGCAAATCTCTTTTTAGCCGCAAGTATGTAGGGGATGAAATTTGAAGATGCATTTAGGTAGGCAAAGTAATGACTTGGTTTAAATATGTGTGTTTGTTGGGTAGCATTGTAACCATTAAAGCGTATGCAGCTTCGGATTATTTTTGTTTTTCAAGTGGAGGAAAAAACCTTTTATTGGTGCCTGCAAATTTCTTGGAAGTCCGTGAGCTCAAATATTCTCCTTATTTAAAAAGGGTTGCCTTGTCGAAGGTGATAAAAACGGAATATGAAGATGATGCAGGCTTTAAACCTCAAATTTATTATACGATGAATGAAATTGTAGATCATCAAGTGAGTGGGCGTTATCGGTTTATGGTGCAAGGCTATTTGATTTATGAAGTGAGCTATTTCAATACTAAAAACAAACAACGCACAGATTTTTCTCGTTTGTATTCCGAGGATGTAACGCTTAAAAATATCCGCTGTATATAACAAAAATATGCCAATAAAAAACCAACCTTGAATGGGCAAGGTTGGTTCTTTAAAACGGAGTGTACGAATTATTCAGATAAATCGATACATAAGTATTTCATTTCTAAATATTCTTCGATACCAAATTTCGAGCCTTCGCGTCCTAAGCCAGATTGCTTAACACCGCCAAAAGGGGCAACTTCGTTAGAAATTGCGCCGGTATTAATACCGACCATACCATATTCAAGCGCTTCGCCCACACGCCATTGACGTGCTGTGCTTTGCGTGAACAAGTACGCGGCAAGACCGAATTCGGTATCGTTTGCCATGGCCACCACTTCATCTTCAGTTTTGAAGCGGAACAGTGGTGCCAGTGGGCCAAAGGTTTCTTCTTTCGCCACTTTCATGTCTTGGCTGACGTTGGTTAAAACGGTCGGCTCAAAGAATGTGCCGCCTGCAGCCGAACGCTGACCACCAATTTTCACGGTTGCGCCTTTGGCAACAGCATCGGCAATGTGCGACTGGACTTTTTCGACCGCAGCTTCATCAATCAAGGGGCCTTGGGTCGAGCCTTCCACGCGACCATCGCCAACTTGGAGTTTAGCAACCGCTTCAACCAAGCGCTCTGCAAGGGCATCGTAAATTCCATCTTGCACATAAATACGGTTGGCACAGACACAGGTTTGACCGCTATTCCGGTATTTGCTTGCCATAATGCCTTGTACGGCTTGGTCAAGATTGGCATCATCAAATACCAACACGGGCGCATTACCACCAAGTTCTAAAGAAAGCTTTTTAATGCTTGGCGCACATTGCTGCATTAAGATTCGTCCCACTTGGGTTGAACCTGTAAAGCTGAGTTTACGCACTACATCGCTTTCGCACAGGGTTTTACCAACTTCCACGGCATTGCCGCTAACATGCAGCAACAAGTCCGCCGGTAAGCCCGCTTGTAACGCCAAGACTTCAAGTGCATAGGCAGTCAGCGGTGTTTGTTCTGCCGGTTTTACCAACATCGAGCAGCCCGCAGCCAGTGCCGGTGCCGCTTTACGCGTGATCATGGCCGCAGGGAAATTCCATGGCGTAATTGCAGCAGTAACACCAATGGCTTGTTTTACCACCAACAAGCGTTGGTTGGCCACAGTCGGTGATAGAACATCGCCATCGACACGGCGCGCTTGTTCTGCAAACCAGCGAATAAATGAGGCCGCATAACCAATTTCACCACGCGCTTCGGCTAAGGGTTTGCCTTGCTCTGCGGTTAAAATTTGCGCCAAATTTTCTTTGTGTTCAAGCATGAGTTGATACCATGCCAACAAAATGTCAGCACGGAACAATGCCGTTTGTTTTTTCCACGCCGCTTGCGCAATTGCAGAACGTGCAATCAGCGCTTCAACTGCCGCGCGGTCATGGCTTTTCACCCATGCCAGCGTTTCACCAGTTGCCGCGTCGTGTACGGCAATGTCGTCAGCAGATGCAGGTGCATCCAGTGAAATGTCGGGATGATTTAATAAATAATGTAGATTTTCTTGGATCATGCAGAATGCTCCGTGGTCTGTGCATTGCTTGCGTGCAATGTTGCAAAACCTTGTTTCAAGATGTCTAGGGCTTGACGGAATTGCGCAACAGGAATGGTTAATGGATACAAGAAGCGAATCACATTACCGTATTTACCACAAGTCAGAATCAGTAACCCATTTTCCATTGCAAAGCTTTGCACTGCTTTGGCTTGTTCTGCTGTTTCAAGTTCCACCGCAACCATTGAACCTAATGCGCGGATATCGGTCACAATGTTGCCGCTGTTTGCTTGAATGTGATTTAAGTGTTGTACGAGTTCTGCACCGAGTTCGTTGGCACGGTCACATAATTTTTCACTTTCAATGACATCAATAACCGCATGTGCCGCTGCTACAGCAACCGGGCTACCTGCATAAGTTCCACCTAAACCACCTGGGTTAGGTGCATCCATCACTTCGCTACGACCCACAACACCAGAAATTGGGAAACCACCACCTAAGCTTTTCGCCATAGTGATCAAGTCCGCTTTGGTTTCAAAATGGTTCATGGCAAAGAGTTTGCCTGTACGGGCAAAACCAGATTGCACTTCGTCTGCAATGAGTAGAATACCGTGACGATCGCACAGCGCACGAACACGTTTTAAGAATTCCGCAGGTACAACGTGGAAACCGCCTTCGCCTTGTACTGGCTCAAGTACAATGGCCGCAACATCGTGCGCAGCAACATCTTCACTAAAAATATTTTCGATGCTTTCAATCGCAGCATCGACAGAAATGCCTTTTTCAATAACTGGATAACGCGCGTGGAATACGCCTGCAGGCATTACCCCAAAATCGCGTTTGTACGGTGCAGTTTTACCAGTCATTGCCATCGTCATAAATGAACGACCGTGGAAACCATTACCAAAAGTAATAATGCCGTGACGACCTGTATATGAACGTGCAATTTTAACTGCGTTTTCGACTGCTTCGGCACCTGTGGTGAAAAAGGTTGTTTTTGCAGGGCCGGCAATGGGCGCGCGTTCATTAATGCGTTCAGCCAATGCAATATAGCTTTCGTAAGGCACCACTTGATACGCAGTGTGCGTAAACTTGGTCAGTTGTTCTGTCACAGCTTCAATCACTTTTGGATGGCGATGGCCTGTGTTGAGCACTGCGATACCGCCTGCAAAGTCGATAAACTCATTGCCTTCTTTGTCCCAAAGCGTGGCATTTTCAGCCTTTTCTGCATACCATTGACACATGACACCTACGCCACGTGGGGTTGCTTGCTGTTTACGTTCGTTCAGTGCAGAATGTTTAGTGCTCATTTTATATCCCTCAATTTTGCATCATTTATGACAACATTGGTTGCAATCTCATCATTCATATTTCTGATGCTTTACAATGTTCGTCTATGCTTGTAATTTCGCTCGTCAGACGCTTACTGGCGAGAGCCATTTAACAATTAAGGAGAGAGCCAATTGCGTAGTTTATTGGGAGATCATGTCCTACAGCGTTTGCAGCAAGAAAGCGAAGGTGCGTTGCATCAACGTGTATTTCGCTGTTTACGTAGTGCGATTTTAGAAAAGATCTTGGCCCCAAAAACACGATTACCTGCTTCGCGAGATTTGGCTCAGGAATTACAAGTTTCACGTAACACCATTTTAACCGCCTATGAGCAATTACAAGCCGAAGGCTATGTTGAAGCGCGCACCGGACATGGCACATGGGTGGCAGAACATTTGCCTGAAGCCTTTTTAAATAGTCATGCCGCGAAAAAACAGCAACAGACACCGAAAAAGAAAGATAAAAACTCGTACGTGCTGTCACAGCGTGGTGCAAGTTTAATTGGTTATGCTGCGGCATCGCCGCATCAATGGGGGGCTTTTGTGCCCGGTGCGCCCGATGTCACCGAATTTCCACATCATATTTTTAGTCGCATTCAATCGAAATTGTCTCGTGAGCCCGATGTCGAGCGTTTAATTTATAGTAATGCTGGCGGATGTATTGAATTGCGTCAGGCACTGGCCGATTACTTGCGCGTGGCGCGTTCGGTACAGTGCGATGCCGACCAAATTATTATCACCGAAGGCATTCATCAGGCGATTGATTTGGTTTCGCGGGCATTGACCGATATTGGCGATAAAGTTTGGGTTGAAGATCCATCTTATTGGGGAATGCGTAATATTTTGCGTATGAATGGTTTGGAATTAAAACCGATTCCTGTCGATGCCGAAGGCATTATGCCCGATGCCGCCAAAGGGATTCCAAAATTAATTTTTGTGACGCCATCGCATCAATATCCGCTTGGTTCGCATTTAAGTTTGGCGCGTCGCAAACAATTATTAACCTTGGCACGGCAACATCGCAGTTGGATTGTTGAAGACGATTATGACAGTGAATTCCGTTTTTCAGGGCAGCCGTATCCTGCGTTACAAGGCTTAGAGCCGAATGCGCCGGTGATTTATATGGGCACTTTTAGTAAAACGATTTATCCAGCATTGCGTTTGGGCTATTTGGTGGTGCCGCGGCAATTGTTTTCATCGTTGAGGATTGTTTCTGCCGAATTGTATCGCGGTGGGCATTTATTGTTGCAAAAGGCATTGGCTGAGTTTATTCAAGAAGGGCACTATGCCGCGCATATTCGCCGCATGCGCTTGTTATACGGCAAACGCCGTGCCTATTTAATTGAGCTTATTCAGCGTTATTTGGGGCCTGAATATGTGCATGAATATGACAATGCCGCAGGTCTACATTTGGTTTTAAAACTGCCGACCGAATGTGATGATGTGGCTGTGTCTTCGGCTGCCTTGGCGCGTGGTGTTAAGGTTCGACCGTTGTCGCAATATTATTTAAACGCCCATGCGCAGGCACAAAAAGGGCTGTTAATGGGTTTTGCCTGTGTCAATGAAAAAGACATGATGATGGCGTTTGGAACGCTCTTACAATGTTTGCGTGAAGCCGGCATTCAAACGTTAAATTCAGCGCAACTGCCATAAAAAAAAAGGAGATCCAATCGATCTCCTTTTTATTGAACATAGATGGATTTTATTTGGCTTCAAGTGATGCATCTGTTGTAACAGAACTTTGTTGACGACGTTTGGTCACCACTAAACCTGAAATCACCACAATAATACTTAAAATGCCTGTTGAGGTAATTTCATGGGTGTGTTTTGGATCGAAGGCCATGATGGTCAACGCGCCGATAATGAACAGAATTACCGCCCATGTCAGGTAAGGGAACAGCCACATTTTCATGGTTAATGGCTTGCCTGCTTGCATGAGTTTTTTACGCATTTTCAATTGTGAACATGCAATCACCAAATACACCAACAGTGCAATTGCCCCAGAGCTGTCGAGCAAGAAGTTAAATACTGCCGCTGGCGCCGCGTAGTTGGCAAAGGTACAAATGAACGCAATTGCCGTTGAAAGCAATACCGCATAAACAGGCGTTTTTGCTTTGTTCACTTTTTTTGCAAATGCGGGTGCATCGCCACGTTGAGCCAATGAATACACCATGCGTGACGCGGTGTACAGTGCCGAGTTCAAACAGCTAGCAACCGAAGTTAATACCACGATGTCGACAATAAGTTTTGCATGTGGCACGTTTAACATGGTTAAAACAGTTTGATATGAACCCATGTCTGGTAAGCGCGGATCATTCCAAGGTACCAGACCAATGACGATGAAAATAGACACGAAGTAGAACAGCGCAATACGCCAAATCACCGAATTGGTTGCTTTGGTAATTTGATGTTCTGGGTTTTTCGATTCACTTGCAGCAATGGTTACAATTTCAGAACCCATAAACGAGAACATGGTGGTTAATAATGCACCAACTACAGGGCCCCAGCCATTTGGCACAAAACCGCCATGATCCCAAAGATGTTGTATACCACTGACCGATGGATTTGGAGAGAAACCAAATACCGCAGCACAACCAAATACAATAAAAGCGATAATCGCTGTGACTTTAATTAAAGCAAACCAGAATTCAAATTCGCCATAATTTTTAACGCTAAATAAATTGGTGACGGTTAACGCGGCTGTAATTAAAAATGCCATTAGCCAAATGGGTGCATCAGGCATCCAAGAATGCATGATTGCAGCGGCAGCATTGGCTTCAAATGGAATAACCAGTACCCAGAACCACCAATATAACCAACCGATGGTAAAGCCTGCCCATTTGCCAATTGCGCGGTCGGCATAAGTTGAAAAAGAACCACTGTCAGGTTGAGATACCGCCATTTCGGCAAGCATACGCATCACCAGAACAACCAGCGTACCTGCTACGACATACGCAATCAACGCTGCTGGACCTGCAGCAGCAATCGCATGTCCAGAACCTACAAATAAGCCTGCTCCAATTGCACCTGCAATAGAGAGCATGGTGACGTGGCGGTTTTTTAAACCTTGAGAGAGATTGGCTTCATTACTTGTATGTGTAGCCATATCATTTTCCTTAATCTAAAGATATTTTGAGGGCATGCAAAAGTCATGCAATCTTCATATCATTTCAATTTTATAGTTAAAACCATGTTTGCCATGAACCTTAAAATAGGGGGCGGTCTGGCTTCAACCTGTCCGTATGTATACATCTGATAGCCTTAATGTCTCGTTTTGGGGGGCAATAAACGAGAGCCATTTCGGCACTAAACAAGAGAGCCAATTTTAGAAAAAGGAAGCGTTTTAAGTTTGGCTTTATTCATTTATGTATTTGAAAAAAATAAACTTTTATAAAAAATGATCATTTTTTTCTGAGATGGAAAATTTTTTATTTTCAATAAATCGCTAAAATCCGCTTGACAAGTTTTTTTTAAAACAATACATAATATGTTTTATGTTTTAATTTCAATAGGTCTAAAAATGCACAAAAAGAAACTAGCCCATTTTATTAATGGAGAATTTCACGTTAGCTCAGGAACAGCATTTTTTGACCTGATTAGCCCTGTAAATGGCGAGGTGTATGCAGCGTCTCCTAATGCCATTCAGGAGGATGTTGATTTGGCGTATCGTGCCGCGAAAACGGCTTTTCGTGAGTGGCGTAAAGTTACACCAGCAGTTCGTCAAAAAGCCTTATTGGCTTTTGCTGATGCAATTGAAGACAATATCGAACGATTAGTGGAATTGCAAAGTCAAGAAACCGGTCAGCTGAAACATATGATTGCCCAAGAAGAGGTAAAAACTTCGGCTGACCATATTCGCTTTTTTGCAGGCGCTGCACGTTGCTTAGAGGGTAAAGCAACTGCGGAATATTTAGATGGGTTCTCATCCAGTATTCGCCGTGAACCATTAGGTGTCGTGGGTCAAGTTGCACCTTGGAATTATCCATTAATGATGGCCGTTTGGAAGATTGCACCTGCATTGGCAGCAGGTAATACAGTGGTGCTTAAACCTAGTGATACAACACCGAACAGTACCTTGTTTTTGGCAGAATTAGCTGCTCCATTTTTCCCTAAAGGCGCTATAAATGTGATTTTAGGTCTGGCCGATGCGGGTGCCAAAGTTGTTTCTCATCCCACAGCAGCGTTGGTTTCTATTACTGGTTCTGTACGTGCAGGCCTTCAGGTTGCAGCGGCTGCAGCAAGTAATCTTGCGAAGGCACATTTAGAGCTCGGCGGTAAAGCTCCTGTCTTGGTTTTTGCAGATGCAGATATAGACAAAGCCGTTGAAGCAATTTGCTTAGCTGGTTTTTTTAATGCAGGGCAAGATTGTACTGCAGCCGCGCGCGTTCTCGTCTCGGAGTCTATTTATCCTGAATTTTTGCAAAAAATGATTGCTCAAGTGGCGCAAATACATTGTGGCCAACCGGATGATGAAACCGCGCTTTATGGTGCACTCAACAGCCAACGCCAGTTACAACAAGTTCAGGGTTTTATTGAGCGATTGCCCGATTATGCAAAAGTTGAAATTGGTGGAAAACAAGTAGAAAACCAAGCGGGATTCTATTTTGAGCCGACCATAATTACAGGTTTAAAACAGCAAGATGAAGCGATTCAAACAGAAATTTTTGGTCCTGTAATAACCATTCAAACTTTTGTTGATGAAGCAGATGCCTTAAACAAAGCCAATGATATTGAGTATGGTCTTGCATCGAGCGTATGGACGAAAGATCACGCACGCTGCGTGCGTTTAAGCCGTGATTTAGACTTTGGAACGGTGTGGTTGAATACGCATATTCCACTGTGTGCAGAAATGCCGCATGGCGGTTTTAAAAAATCGGGCTATGGCAAAGATTTATCATCGTATGGGCTAGAGGAATATACCCGTATTAAGCATGTTATGAGTGCTTCTGAATATTAAATAACCCATTAAAACTCATTAATTTTTAGCTCGATACTGGATTGGATTTAATTTTCAACTGAAGTCATGGAGAACGTGATGTTAAAAAAAGCAATTTATTTGCTGCCGTTATGTACATTCATCAATGTCGCTCATGCCGAGCTGAGTCCAAATCAGGTGATTACAGCATACATGTCGGCATGGAATGCACACGATGTAAAAAAAGCAGCCTCTTATTTAGATAAAAATGCGGTCTATTATGATGTGACGGTAGGTACACCGCAAAAGGGGCAAGCCGCTGCAAGAGATAAAGTGATTGGCGTATTTATACACGCTGTACCTAATTTAAAATGGGAAATGACGAGTGCACCTATTGTAAGTCGCGATGGTATTGCGTTTCAGTGGAGATTTAGTGGAAAAAATACGGGTGCTTGGAATCCACAAACGCCTGCTACAGGTAAACCATTGAGTTTTGAGGGGGTAAGTTTTGTGCGAATTCAACATGGAAAAATCACCTATCAAGGTGATTACTACGATGCAGCCAGCTTAAATAAACAAATGGGATGGTAAATTCTTTTGCCCACTTCAGGTGGGCAAAATACATGCTTCAAAGATTCATGCACTTTTTAGGTCTGTTCTCAATCATCAATAAAGATAGATTTGATCAACTCTTGCATGTAAGTATCTGTTTTTATAAATTAAAAAATTATAAATTTTAATTATTCAAAAATGATAAAAGCACAGGTTTCACGATGTTGTTTATCTTTCAATTTAAACTTTATTTGTAATCTTTTTTTAGCGCTTTACAATGACAGCGTAGCCGCCTTTATTAAAAAATAAAATTTTGGTCTTAAACATTGTTGATGGATTGAGTCCCAGATGTATTTTTTAATATGCGTTCTGCAAATTTTAATAAGGATTATTTGAACAATTCATGATAACTCACGCGGTCATTTTTGCACCATTAGGACAAGCTACTCGTTCCGAGCAAGTCGTAGAACGTTTAAGCAATGCTATTGTTACAGGTTTACTCGAAGCCCATGAACAGCTTCCCAATGAAGCTGAACTTTCAAAGTTAATGGGTGTCTCTCACATTACTATACGAGAAGCTTTAAATACCTTACGCGCTAAAGAACTTATTTACACAACGCGTGGGCGAAATGGTGGTAGTTTTATTTGTGAGATCCCTGCCAAGAAACTCGTTGAACATCACCCCCTACACCACATGAGTAGTGATTATTTGGCCGATTTAGGTGAATTACATACAGCCATTATTGGTCATAGTGCCAAACTTGCTGCTGAGCGATCCACCATTAAGGATTTAAGTAAACTTAAAGAGTTTATTGATACCTTCGAACAGGCTCCAAATGCCGAGTTAAAAGCACAAGCAGATATGCGTTGTTTACTCACACTTACGGCCACAGCTCAATCACCGAGGTTGGCAAGTCATGAGTTAGCAATTCAAGCTGAATGGGCGTCTTTGATTGCAATGTTATATAAAAATACAACAATGCATGCCGAAGTGGTTGAATTTTATCGCGAACTTTTGCTTGCGTTGCATGGTTCTGATGGGGCTGCAGCCATGTTTCACGCCCAAGCGATGATTGTACGATTGACGGATCATTTAATTGCAATGAAGTTTACATTAGATGAGTAGCCGTAAAAATTTAGATATACCGTAAATTTTAAACTTGAAAACATATTACATGGATGGTTGTTGATGAATCGCTCATTACCGCTTGAACAGCTACAACGATTGCTGACCCACATTATGCAGCACATGGATCATGCTACACGTGATTTGGCATTTGCATTGCAAGAAGAATTAGAAAGTCATTTTGTTCAGACAGTTGATTTGAAGCAATTGTTATCGACTCACATTCGTGAACAGGTACAAATGTTGATTCGCCGTAGCGTGGAACGCAACGAGTATTGTCATGGTGCAGGTTTTGCATGCCATTTAAATGCTGAAAAACAAAAAGATTATTGGATTTTAGAATGGTGGTTTAAAGAAGATAATCGAATTGAGCAAGCCAATTTAGATCAGGGGACGCAACAACGTTTAGATTTCCGCACCTTCGAATGGTTTAATCAAGCTGCCGCCCAGCAAACCACCCATTTTCATGGACCTTATGTCGATTATATTTGTAATACTGCGTATACCATCACTGCTGCACATCCTATTTTTGTACAACAACAATTTATTGGGGTTGCGGTTATTGATTTAATGGTTGCAAATTTGGAAAAATATTTAACACCAGCCATAAAAGCGTTAAATCAAAAAGTTGTCATTAGTAATTCAGATAATCGTGTGATTATTTCAAATGATCCATTAATTCGAACAGGTTCAATTTTCAAAGCCCTAGACCGAATGCATGAACATTTGAATCATGATTATCCAATACGATTATGGTTGTTATAAAAAAGGCTTCTTGTAGAAGCCTTTTTTAAATTTGATTATTACTGCTTTTGTGCTCTTAATGCAGCTGCATGCGCGATAGCATCATTTTCAGGGGCATTCGATTTACCATAAGGTTTAGCAATAAACATATACAGCAAACCTGAACCAATAACGATAGCAAGGCCAATTAAAACAATCCAACGGTCAATGGCAGATGCTGCATCCGCTGGCTGTGCGAGTAAATAAATCGCACCCAGACCGTAAGCGAGCGCTAAAATATTGACGATCATTCCCCAAGCACCAATGCTCCATTCACCTGCAGGTTTCCAACCTTTAATACGTTGGCGCAAGGCTGCAAGTACAACCATTTGGAATGAAATATAAATACCAATCACGGCAAAGGCAGTAATGCGTGCTAAGTTGTCTGGAGAGAAATACACCCAAATACACATAATCAGTGGCAAAATACAGCTGATGATCATGGCATTATCCGGTACGCCTTTGTTAGATAGCTTAGACATCCAGTGGCTGGCGGGTAGCATATCATCTCTTGCAAACGCAAAGACCAAACGGCTGAGCGCAGCTTGAAGTGATAAAATACATGACAGCATGGCAATAATGGCAATGACAATAAAGATATTTGCCCCTGTAACTCCCAACGAGTCACGTAAAATTGCAGGAATTGGATCGGTGATTTTGCCTGAAACAATCGCTTGTAAATTAGGTGATGCCATTAAATAACCTAACACAGACACCACTGCCGAGATTGCGCCAAACACAATACTTAAAATCATTGCAACAGGAATTTGGCGACTCGGATTTTTGACTTCCTCAGCCACATTACCGCAGGCTTCGAAACCAAAAAACATAAATAAACCCATGAGTGATGCTGAGAAAAATGCGGTAGTGTAAGACCCATCTTTTGCCAAAACACCCATTGAATCAAAAACCACTGAAAATGGTTGTTCTCGGTGGAAAATAAGCAGATAAATCCCGAGCGCCACAACGCTTACAATCTCACACCAAAACCCAATTCGAGCAACACGCGCAAGATTTTTGGTGCCTGACATGTTGATGACCATCACCACCAGAAGGAGCAGAACTGAAGTAATTAAGCCATTGAGTGGTGTTGCTAAAAAATGGAATAGTGATATGACAAAGCCTGCACTATATTCTGCAATAGACGTAATGGACACAACCAATGCCCAAAGATAGATCCATGCGGCCATCCATGCATATTTTTTGCCCCATAACCGACGCGCCCACGGATAAAGTCCACCGGTAATTGGATATTGTGATGCAGTTTCACCAAAAACCATTGCAACCAGTAATTGGCCCACTGCAGCAACTAAAATCCACCATATGGCAGGAGGTCCTGCAAGGGTAATGGCCAATGCAAATAATGAATATACAGCAGTAAGTGGAGATAAATAGGTGAAACCTAATGAAAAATTAGAAATTAAACCTATTGAGCGCTCAAATTGACGTGCATCTTTATTGATAACATCTGTCGCGGATTGAATATCATCGGCCACATGTTTTAGGGCCTTTTTAGCAAAATGATCAGTCATTATATTTCCCTATATCATTTTAGAAGCTTGAGAAGAAAGGCAAAGACGGTTAAGTCAATTCCTCACAAGATTTATGGGTTTATAGAAAAAGGCATCGTCAAAAAGCCCGATGAGTTAAATATGAATATCTCTACCTTGGTTGCTACTGTACATTGCTGTCTCCTTGTTGGTATGGCTCGACCTTATACTCTATGTTGTTGATAATTATATTTTATTATAAATACCATAACTTAAGTTTAGATCTCTCAGCGCATTTATTAATAATCAGTCTGTATTCCAATATTTATAAAACATAAATTATCTTATGTATATTGTTTTTAATTTGAATTTTCTAGGTCCGCTAAACGAGAGCCATTTTTATATTTTTGAAAGGAGCCAATTTAGTTGATCTATCTTAAAGTAGGTGATCGTTTGGTTTACTGCGGGTGGATTGATTATTAAATATTTGATTGAGGCTTGTTGCCATTTTGCATGGAGTTCAGATTCAATGTAGAAAGATATGCTTTAGGCATGTAAGCCATGCATTTTTTTGTTAAATTAACTCAAAAATATGGCTGCATTTTTAAGTAGAGTTGTCTACGCTAAAGAAGCATGAGTGGTTGTAGATAAGATTAGGTAAATGGTATGGAATGCAGCGCAGAGTTAAGAGTAAAAGATTATGCAAGATAGAATATTAACTTCCGAGTCTCACCAAACCACAGACTATTTGCATTGGTTTCGTCATTCTGCGCCGTATATTAATGCCCATCGCGGTAAAACCTTCGTGATTATGTTTGAAGGTGAAGCGATATTAGATCCTAATTTTCAACATATTATTCACGATATTGCACTGTTACATTCATTGGGCATACGGTTGGTATTGGTACATGGCGCACGACCACAAATCAATCGGAATTTACAAGCACAACAGCTCACCACGCCTTTTCACGCTAACCGCCGTGTAACCACCCGTGAGGCTTTGCCATGCGTGTTGGGAGCTGTTGGTTCAATTCGCATGCAAATTGAGGCGCTACTTTCGATGGGGCTTGCAAATTCGCCCATGTACGGTGCCAGAATTGAAGTGGTGTCTGGCAATTTAGTTACAGCAAAACCTTATGGTATTCACGATGGGGTCGATTTTCAGCTCACTGGTGAAGTGCGTGCAGTCGATGCAGCATCCATGCATCGTTTATTAGAGCAGCATAATATTGTCATTTTAGGCCCAACTGGATATTCCACTACGGGCGAAGTATTTAACTTATTGGCTGAAGAAGTTGCGACCCGAACAGCGATTGCCTTGAAGGCCGAGAAGCTGATTTTTTTAGGCCAGCAACAAGGGGTGTTCAACGCACAAGGCAAGTTGTTACGGGAAATTAATCCGCAGCAATTAGACGAGTTAATGCTGAGCATAAAAGAAACGAATCCCATTCAAGCGCTACATTTAAAGGGCGCCAAAGAAGCAGCTTTAAATGGCGTGCAACGGGTACATTTACTGCCTTTTGCGCATGATGGCGCGCTTATCCAAGAACTATTCACCCGAGATGGTATCGGTTCGATGGTGACTGATGCACATTATGAAGATGTGCGTATAGCCAATATCCACGATGTCGGTGGTTTAATGAACTTGTTGCGTCCTTTAGAAGAACAAGGGATTTTGGTTTACCGTTCGCGCGAGCGTTTGGAAAATGAAATTAATCAGTTCGCTGTGATTGAGCGAGATGGCACCATTTTGGCCTGTGCCGCGCTGTATCCTATTCCTGTGGGCAATAATGAAGTTACATCGGCTGAAATTGCTTGTGTGGCGGTTCATCCAAGTTATCGTAAGTCGAATCGTGGTAGTCAAATTTTACAGTTTTTAGAAGCGCAAGCACGTAGCCAAGGCATTCAGCAATTGTTTGTCTTAACCACTCGAACAGCACATTGGTTTTTAGAACATGGTTTTAGCGCGGCCACAGTGGACGATTTACCGAATGCACGTCAGGCGCTGTATAACTATCAGCGAAATTCATTGGTCTTTAAGAAATTTATCTAAAATTTTGCATTCAATTTAGTTAAATCTTAATTTTATGCTTAAATTTTCATATAATTTCTGAGATTAAGCTGCACAAAGCTGCATTATTAATCTACACTCGTCTGTTCATTTTTTCTGGGTTTGTATTGGTTTGCAATGGAACTAAAAAAAAGTACGCAAAAACGAAATCAACTCTTGGGGGCTGCACTTGATGTATTCTCGGTCTATGGTTTTAGTGGTGCAAGCCTAGACGAGATTGCTCAATTGGCGCAGATGCATAAGTCGAATATTTTTTATTATTACGAAAATAAAGAAGCGCTGTATATTGAAGTGTTAATGTCAGTGTTGCAAAAATGGCTAGAACCTTTGCAATTGTTTAGTGTCGAGCAAGACCCTGAAACAGTACTGACAGAATATATCATGCAAAAAATTGAATATTCTAAACAACATGCCAAAGCGTCTAAATTATTTGCCCTCGAAATTATTCAAGGCGCGCCGTATATTCATTCGGTACTAAAAGGTTCAATCAAAAAACACTTTAAACGCAAAGTAAAAGTGATTCAGCATTGGATTGATGCAGGCAAAGTGTCTAAAGATTTAGATCCTGAAATTTTAATTCTGAATTTATGGACCATTACCCAAAGCTATGCCGACTTTGATGTTCAGTTTGAAGCGTTAATGGGGAAAACCTTGCGTAATCGAAATTTTCATCAACGTGCAGTCAAACATACGGTGGCTTTATTGTTAAATAGTTGCCAGATTGACGCCAAATCGCAAGAATCCAACGTTTAAATTTTTATGTGAAAAAAATAAATTGAGCAACTTCAGTTAAGCGCTAAGTTGCTTTTTTTTAATTTTTTGATCTAAAAATAACAAGCAAGACGAACGCTAAAGAATATGGCAAAATAGACTACTTTTAAAAATTGGTTAGATTTAACTCACCCATGAAGTTACTTCGTTTACATGCCTTAGCCTCTGATTTGGCGTTACCAAAAACGGCAGTTACCATTGGTAATTTTGACGGGGTTCATCTTGGTCATCAGGCCATGATTCAAAAACTCAAACAAGTGGCTCAAGCCGAGCAATTAAAAACACTGGTGATTGTTTTTGAACCACAGCCATTAGAGTTTTTTAAAGGCTACGATGCGCCGCCAAGAATCAGTTCTTTGCGTGAAAAAGTGGAATACCTTAAACAATTAGGGGTCGACTATATTGCGGTTGCAACATTTGATGATCGCTTTAGAAACCAAAGCGCACAAGAATTTGCCGACTTGCTTCAATCGAGCCTAAATACGCAGCATTTGGTGTTGGGCGATGATTTTTATTTTGGTAAAAATCGCCAAGGCAATAGCCAATTTTTAAAACAATATGGTTTTCATGTCCATAATTTAGACACCGTTTTATTTCATGGCGAGCGCGTTAGTTCCACACGTATTCGCCAAACCTTACAACAGGGCAATTTGGCCTTGGCTGCACAATTACTGGGGCGACCATATAGCATCATTGGTCGTGTGCAACATGGGGATAAACTCGGTCGTACCTTAGATTTTCCAACCATTAATGTGCGTTTGAATCGGCATAAACCGTGTTTAAATGGCATTTATGGGGTGGATGTGGTGTGTGAAACGACTTCACTGCTTGATAAAGTCCGCTCGCACCCACATAAACAAGGCATATTAGGCTATCAACCTGAGAGTCTTTTTGGTGCAGGACATTTGGGGACGCGTCCTGCAATTGCGCAACAACATCCTCAATGGCGTTTAGAAGTACACTTTCCTGAGGTTTCTGCTAATCTGTATGGCTTATTAATGCGAGTAACCTTTTTAAACTACTTGCATGGCGAGCGAAATTATCCTTCGCTTGAGGCATTAAAAGCAGGAATTCATGAAGATGTTGTACAGTTGCGCGCATTTCGCGAGCAGCATAACACCTTTCCTTTTTAAATTGATTCGATTAAATAACGCATCAGACAAAGCGCTGATAGAGAATTGGAAGTAACTTGCATGAGCGATAAGCAAACTCCTGAAAATGCGGTGGATTATAAAGCCACATTAAACCTACCGGGTACTGAATTTGCCATGAAGGCGAACTTAGCAGTACGTGAAGCTAAGTGGTTAGAAGAGTGGTATGCCGACAACATTTATCAGAAGATTCGTGCGTCGCGTATTGGCAAGAAAAAATATGTATTACATGACGGCCCTCCGTATGCCAATGGCCAAATCCATTTGGGTCATGCGGTTAATAAAGTCTTAAAAGATATTATTGTGAAAAGCCGTGTTATGGATGGTTTCGATGCCCCGTATGTGCCGGGTTGGGACTGTCACGGCTTACCGATTGAACTGAAAGTCGAAGAAAAAGTCGGTAAAGTCGGTGTAAAAGTCGATGCCTCTACTTTCCGTAAAGCGTGCCGTGAATATGCGTTAAGTCAGGTTGACTTACAGCGTAAAGACTTTATTCGTATGGGCGTATTTGGTGACTGGCAAGACCCATACCTCACCATGAACTTCAAACAAGAAGCAAATATTGTTCGTTCATTGGGTGAAATTCAAAAAGCCGGTCATATTGAACCGGGTTTAAAACCAGTGAACTGGTGTATCGACTGTGGTTCAGCATTGGCTGAAGCGGAAGTTGAATATGAAGATAAAAAATCTGACGCGATTGATGTCGGTTTTGGCGTGGTTGATCTGAATGATCTTGCTCAACGCTTAAATGTAGAAGTTGCAGCACCCACCGATATCGTAATTTGGACCACGACTCCGTGGACTTTACCTGCCAACCAAGCGGTGGCTGTGCATGCAGAAATTGACTATCAATTGGTGCAAGTCCAAACCGAGCGCGGTGTGCAAAACTTTATCTTAGCCAAAGATTTGGTCGAGTCCGCCATTGAGCGTTACAAACTTGAAAATCCAACTGTTCTAGCCGACTTTAAAGGCGCGGTACTTGAATTATTAAGCTTACAGCATCCATTGCTGGCAGAACGCCAAGTCCCTGTGATCTTAGGCGAGCATGTTATTGCGACCAGTGGTACAGGTGCGGTACATACTGCCCCAGGTCATGGTGTGGACGATTACAAAGTTGGCTTACTTTATAACTTAAAAGTGGATAATCCTGTCGGTGGCAATGGTGTGTATTTGCCAACTGCGCCAATTTTTGCAGGCGAGCATATTTATAAAGCCAATCCACAAATTATTGCAGCACTTGGCGAAGCCAATAAATTATGGGCACATGTTCCGATCAAACATAGCTATCCGCATTGCTGGCGTCACAAAACCCCAATTATTTTCCGTGCCACACCACAATGGTTTATCAGCATGGATGCCAAAGGCTTACGCCAAACAGCCTTAAACGCCATTGAAAATGATATTAGTTTTGTCCCAGACTGGGGTAAAAACCGAATTGAGTCGATGATTGAAGGTCGTCCTGACTGGTGTATTTCACGTCAACGCACGTGGGGCGTGCCAATTCCATTCTTTGTGCATAAAGATACCAACGAATTGCATCCTCGTACGCCTGAACTGATCGAAGAAGTGGCAGCATTAATCGAGAAAGAAGGTATTGATGCGTGGTTTAATCGTGAAGCCAAAGATTTTATCGGTGATGATGCTGAACACTACAATGCCGTGCGTGACACTTTAGACGTTTGGTTCGACTCAGGCACGACCCATTATGCAGTCTTGCGTGAACGTGAAGAATTGACGGATCCTGCCGATTTATATTTGGAAGGTTCAGATCAACACCGTGGTTGGTTCCAATCTTCACTGCTTACTTCGATTGCCATCAATGAACGTGCGCCGTATAAAGGTCTGCTTACCCATGGTTTTGTGGTGGATGAAAAAGGCCGCAAGATGTCAAAATCTTTGGGCAACATCATCACCCCTCAAGATATTATTAAAGACATGGGTGCCGATGGCTTACGCTTCTGGATTGCATCAGCCGACTATCGTTATGAAATGACCGCAGGTAAAGAAATCTTTAGCCGTGCATCTGACGGTTATCGTCGTATTCGTAACACCTTGCGTTTCTTGTTAGCCAACTTAAATGGCTTTAAACCATCAACCGATGCCTTGCCGGTCGATCAATTAATCGCGCTAGATCAATATATCTTACAACGCGCGAGCGATGTGCAAAAAACCATTCAGCAAGCCTATGAAGATATGAATTTCCATATCGTTACCAATGCGTTGACCAATTTCTGTATTAATGACTTGGGTGGTTTCTATTTAGACATCATCAAAGACCGTCAATACACCACGAAAGCAGATTCGGCAGCGCGTCATTCAGCACAAACTGCGTTGTATCATTTGGTACAAGCCTTTGTGCGTTGGATGGCTCCAATTCTAAGCTTTACCGCGCAAGAAGCTTGGCCGTTAATTCCAGAGCAAAGCGAGCAATATGTCTTTACCGCAGAATGGTATGACATTCCTGTTTCATCGACTGCAAACTTAATTTCTGAAGCCGATTGGCAAACATTAATTCAGGTCAAATCTGCAGTAAATAAACAGATTGAAGTGGCACGTAATGCTAAATTGATTGGTAGTAATCTTTCTGCCAAAGTTGAAATTTGGGCCAATGCTGAGCTTGAAGCGGTATTAAACCGATTGGGCGATGAACTTCGTTTTGTATTGATCACCTCACAAGTGGTGGTGCATGCATTTGCTGAACAAGGCGAAGAAACGGAGCTTGAAGGATTACGGGTACAGGTGACTGCTGCCGAAGGTGAAAAATGTGTACGTTGTTGGCATGTTTTACCAGATGTAAATACCCATGCAGCACATCCTGGTTTATGTTCACGTTGTATTATCAACGTTGCCAGCCAAGGTGAAGAGAGAAAATATGCCTAATCCGCAAAAAAAAGGCGCGGTCTTTTATGCACATAATTTAATTTGGCTTGGACTTTCCGTCCTTGCCATTGTGCTCGATCAATGGACCAAGCATCTTGCCACAACGCATTTAAATTATGCCGAGCCATTGCATGTGTTGCCCTTTTTAAATTGGACATTACTGCACAATACCGGCGCCGCATTTAGCTTTTTGTCAGATGCGGGCGGTTGGCAGCAATATTTGTTTATGGGCTTAGCCGGCATTGTGTCGTTGGTGTTTCTGTTTTGGTTAATGAAAATGCCGAAGTCGCAGTGCATTTTACCGGCTGCCGTTGCCCTGATTTTAGGTGGCGCATTAGGTAATTTAATTGACCGTGTGACCTTGGGTTATGTGGTCGATTTTGTGCATGTGTATTATCAAAACCATAATTTCCCTGCGTTTAATCTGGCCGATAGCGCAATCACTTTAGGCACAATTTTATTATTAATTGATACCTTCTTTTTGGAAAAATACCGTAAAGCGGCGGTGAAGAAATAAAATGACAGAAGTGATTTATCCAACCGAAGAAATTCGGATTGAACAAGGCTCGAAGGTAGATTTACACTTTTCGGTGGCCATTGAAAATGGCGTGGAAATTGACAACACCCGCAGCCGTTCTGAGCCTGTCAGTTTAGTGATTGGCGATGGTAATTTATTGCCGAGCTTTGAAAAAGCATTATTGGGCTTACGTGCAGGCGATCGTCGTACTGTTAGCTTGCCACCTGAAGATGCATTTGGTCCGTGGAATCCAGAGAATGTGCAAACATTTGATACGGTCAAATTCGAGCAAACGCCGGTGGTCGGTCATATGATTGAATTTGAAGATAAAGCCAAAGCCAGTTTATTTGGCGTGGTCAAAAGTGTAAATGAAGATGTGACCGAAATAGACTTTAATCATCCGTTGGCGGGTAAAAATATTAGCTTTGAAGTGGAAATTTTTAAAGTCACGCCAGCAGGGCAGCAAGGGATTAAAATTCTCTAAAACGCTTTGATCGATTGTAAAAGTGTTCTTAAGTTTAAAAATGCCTGATGTTAAACATCAGGCATTTTTATTTTACAGCCAGAACTAAAAAGAGCAGTGAACGCCTAAGCATGGGTTAACTGAATGAATGAACGCAATTCATCGGTTTGTGGGTTTGCAAATAAATCTTTGGCTGCGCCATATTCATGCACACGGCCTTCATGCATAAATAATAAATAGTCGCCTACATCGCGTGCAAAGCGCATTTCATGGGTTACCATAATTAAAGTCATGCCCTCATGTGCTAAATCACGCACTACAGCCAAGACTTCATTGACCAATTCGGGGTCGAGTGCCGATGTAATTTCATCGCAAAGTAAAATTTTGGGAGACATGGCTAAGGCACGTGCAATGGCGACACGTTGCTGCTGACCGCCAGAAAGTTGGCTTGGCATCGCATCGGCTTTGTGTTTTAAACCGACCTTGTCGAGCATGCGCAAAGCGAATTCATGCGTGGCGTTTTTTTCCATTTTTTTCACAATTTGAACCGCTAACATTACATTTTGCACGACGGTTAAATGCGGAAATAAATTAAATTGCTGAAAAATCATCCCGACTTTTAAGCGTAATGCACGTAAATCGGTCTGTGCAACATCTAACAAGGTGCCATCAACTTCGATGTAACCTTCATCAATGCTTTCTAATCCATTGATGGATCGGAGCAGGGTACTTTTGCCTGAGCCACTGCGGCCAATAATTGAAACCACCGAACCTGCCTCAACTTCAAGGTCGATGCCTTTAAGTACGTGGTGATCACCGAAGCGTTTATGCAAATTATGAATGTGAAGCAGAGCCATGGAGTTTCTTCTCAAGATAAGCTGCTAACGCAGACAATGGATAACATAAAATGAAATAACCAATTGCAACCAAGCCAAACACTAAAAAGGGTTCAAAGGTTGCATTTGCAAGCACCGAGCCTGTTTTGGTCAGTTCGGTAAAACCAATAATGGATGTAACCGCTGTGGCTTTCACAATTTGTACGGAAAAGCCAACCGTAGGTGCAATGGCAATTCGGGTTGCCTGCGGTAAAATAATATAACGGAATTGTTGCAAGCGGCTGAGCGCTAAGCTTGCAGCAGCTTCCCATTGACCGATTGGGATGGATTGCACGCAGCCACGCCAAATTTCTGCAAAAAATGCGGCTGCATAGGCGGTAAGAGAAAAGGCGGCGGCTGTCCATGGCGAAATGTCTACACCCAATAAAGACAGGCCAAAAAAAGTCATGAACAATTGAATTAATAAAGGCGTCCCTTGGAAAATTTCGATATAAACAATCGCCACTTTTTGTAGGATTCGATCTGGATTAATTCGTAACAGTAAAATGAGCAGACCGAAAAAACCACCTAAAATAAACACCATTAAGGACAATAATAACGACCAACCTAAACCATGGAGCAAGTTTTGGATGATGTCCCATAAGGTAAATTCTTGCATCATCATGAGTGGACACTCCCTTTAAAGCAGATGCGTCCGATCCGCATTAACAACGCACGAATGCCAATGGCGAAAATTAAATATAAAATGGCGACCACTATATAAATTTCAAAGCCGCGGAAATTCCGTGATTGCACAAAATTGGCAACGAAGGTCAGTTCTTCCATAGAAATTTGTGAACAGACCGATGATCCGAGCATCACGATAATAATTTGACTGCACAATGCCGGCCAAACCCGCCCTAAAGATGGAGGCAACACCACATGGCGCAAGATTTGAAAGCGCGTCATGGCAAGCGATGCTGCGGCTTCAATTTGTCCTTTCGGTGTGGCTTGAATCCCTGCGCGGACAATTTCTGTACTATAGGCACCTAAATTAATAATCATGGCTAAAATAGATGCGGTCCATGCATTCATGGTCACACCAACGGCAGGCAGACCAAAGAAAATAAAAAATAATTGCACTAGAAAAGGCGTATTTCGAATAATTTCGACATAAATTCGAAAAATGCTACTGATGGGCTGCACGCGCCAAGCACGGCAAGCACCGCCAATAATCCCTAAAGCTAAACCAAACACTGTACCGATCAGCGTGAGCAGCGCTGTACGACCTAAGCCTTCAGCAATCATGCCTGTAAAAGGAACAACACTTGAAAAATCAAATTGATAGGCCATACATCACTCGCAATAATCAGATTAAAGAATGACTTAAAGCTGTTTTGGTAATGGCGCACCTAGCCATTGCACCGCAATACGATTCAACTGACCATTGCTTTTGGCGGTTTTAATAATTGCGGTTAACTTACTTTCAAGTGCTGCCTCGCCTTTGTTTAAACCAATATAGCAAGGTGAATTTTTAATAATAAATTTGGTGTCTAATGGCTTTTTGGTGAAGTGTTTACTTAAAGTTCCTGCAACCACGTTGCCTGTGGCAATCAGATTCACTTGACCAGAATAAAATGCAGAAACGGTTGAGTTATTGTCTTCAAAGCGCTTAATTGTGGTTGAGCTTGGCGCAATTTTGCTTAACTCTAAATCTTCGATTGAACCACGGGTCACCGCAATGGTTTTTCCAGCTAAGTCCGCGGCAGATTTAACCGCAACATTTTTTTGCCCAAATACGCCGTTATAAAAAGGGGCATACGGTCCGACAAAACTAATCACTTTTTCACGATCAGGATTCTTCCCTAAGCTTGAAATGACCAAGTCGGCTTTTTTGGTGGTGAGGTAGGAAATTCGGTTGGCACTGGTTACAGGCACAAGTACCAGTTTAACCCCTAAATTTTGTGCAATTAATTTTGCCACATCAATATCGTAACCTTGTGCTTTTAAATCTGTTCCCACGGTGCCAAAAGGCGGGAAATCTTGCGGCACGGCAATTTTAATCACCCCTGATTTTTTGATATCCGCTAGAGCATCAGCATTCGCAAATGTTGGGATCATAAAAGTAGATACAGTGGCTGCAACGGCTAAAAATAAACTAGAGCGTTTTGACATGAGAACTCCAACGGGGTGAATTGAATTTTGGTTGTTCTAGATTCTGCAACAATCATGCCATGATGCAAAAACACCTGCTCAAGTTTCGGTTTATGTATTTTTCTTTTAAAATTAATGTTTTAAATTGAGTTGTTTTGGGTTTAATACTTTAAAGCTATTATTTGCTTGAATGGTTTAATCTTTATTTAGATCAATTTTCTTTTAAGATGGTCAATGCCATGTTCGCCAATGCCATGCATATCCAAAAATAAATGGCTAATCCAAAAATGAGATTGATGTCAGCCAAAATATTGCAGCGGATCTAGTTTTTAATAACATGCAAAATCAAATGCTGTGCTGTTATGGAACAATGTTCTGCTTAAAATTTAAGATGGCTGTTTTTTGCACTGTAATGAGCTATTTACGAAGCAAAGAGATTTGAATATGGCTTGCAAAAGAAGATTAAAGGCGAAAATAGCACCAAATTAATGCTGTTCTAAAACAGAGCTTGGCTATTTTAGAACAGTTTTTTTATTTGATATCGACAATGCTGTTATTGCTGAGGTCAATTAATAAGTGGTCATTATTAATTTTGTACCACTGCTGATTCGGCCCCGGTTTAGGTAAATTGACGTCTACGTAATCGACTTTGTAACTATCACCACGATAATGTTGTGGCATGGTGTAGCCTTTTTGCCAGCGCATTTGTTTTAAGCGTTGAAAGCCAAGTTCTTCACGTTGGCGACGACGTTCTTGTAAATCTTCAAATAAGCTGCCACTCACATCAGAAGCGTTCATATTTGAAAGATTATGTGCTTTGTTCTCACTCTCCAATCTGTTGCCCATATTGGGACCCGCTTGCGGCGGTGGCCCTGCGACAGCAACAGAAAAATGGCATTCTATGATTGAACCGATCATCAGGGGAATTAGAAACCGTTTCATTCGGCACCTTTAAGCGTTCTTTTAGACTGACATTTTGTGGCTAGTGCTACTGTATAAAATAAATGCAGAGAAACTGTGAAGATCATAGCAGTATTTTTTTACGTCTTAAGAAGGATATTTGGTCGATTTAGGCCAGACACTGCTGGGTTAAATGTAGCATTCAACCCGTGTCTTGCGCGGTCAATAAAGCAAAGGCAAACCTTGAGTTTAATCCTGTGCGTTGATGCTTTCACCATTCATATGCAGACTGTCGGAACCCATTAAATACAGGTAAGCCGGCATAATGCTTTCGGCGGTTGGCAGATTCAGCGGATCTTCTTGGGGGAAGGCTTTGGCACGCATGGCAGTTCGCGTTGCGCCGGGATTAATACAGTTGTAGCGAATATTCGGAAAGCTATTTTCAGCCGCGAAAATTTGGTTCATGCCTTCAAGTGCAATTTTTGAAATAGAATATGCGCCCCAAAGTGCCCGTGCTTCACGGCCAACGCCAGAACTTGCAAAAATAACTGAGGCACTTTCAGATGCTTTTAGTAAGGGCAGTAGTGCTTGGGTCATCACAAATGGGGCACGTAAGTTCACCGCCATCACTTCATCCCATGCTTCAAGCGGATAATCGGCAAGGGCAACGCGTTCACCAAGTACGCCAGCATTATGTAAAATGCCATCTAAGCGGCCAAATTGTTGTTGTAGCGTGGTGACCAGCTGTTCATATTCGCGCGAAGATGCGGTTGAAAGTTGTAGCGGTAAAATGGCAGGTTGCGGTGCGCCTAAACTTTCAATTTCATCATAAATGACTTCTAACTTGTTTAAGCTGCGGCCATGTAAGACCACAGTTGCACCGTGTAATGCATAACTAATCGCTGCAGCACGTCCAATGCCATCACCCGCCCCAGTAATGAGAATAATTTTGTCCTTTAATAAATCAGGACGAGGTTGGTATTCTGAATACTTCATTTTTAAAACCTCCTGTTTTTTCGATTTATTGATGTTAATTATGACAGTTTTTGTGCCAGCACTTGTTGTAATTGTGGCACAGTTTCAATAATGCAATCCGCTTGCCATGTATTGAGGTCATGTCGATGTTCGGCAGGTAAATAACCGTAAGCTGCTAAGATAGTATACATCTGCGCATGTCGCCCTGCATCGATATCCCGTGGATGATCGCCGACATAAATAATGTCTTCTGCGGCAAGGTTTAATTGTTTTGCTGCAAGAAACATGGGTTCAGGGTCGGGTTTAGTACGGGTGACATCTTCAGGGCAGACCAAAACGGCACAGCGTTCAGTTAAATTCAACTTTGCCAACAACAATTCGGTCAGACCGCGCGGTTTGTTGGTAACAATTCCCCATGGAATTTGCTGCTGTTCGAGCATCTCAAGCAGTGGATACATCCCTGCAAATAAGTCGGTGTCGACCACAATATTTTGTTGATACAGGTCTAAAAAGCGCTGTCGATGTGCTAAAAAAGTCGCATCGTCTATATTCAGTTCGGGATAAACCAATTTAACCATCGCGCGAGCACCTTCAGACACTTGCATGCGAATTTGCTCGGCATCAACCACATCGCGTTGTTCATCGCGGCACATTTGTTGAATAATCCGAATAAAATCGGCGGCCGTGTCGATGAGGGTGCCATCTAGATCAAATAAAACCGCTTTCATTTCAAACCTCAGTTGCGGGTATATACCATGTAATTAACATCGACATTTGGTGCCAGCCAATAATGTTTGGTGAGCGGGTTGTAATGTAAACCGGTCATGGCTTCGAGTTTTAAACCTGCTGTGCGAATGTCGTGTGCAAGTTCCGAGGGGCGAATGAATTTATGGTAGTCGTGCGTGCCTTTAGGCAACATGCGCAGCAGATATTCTGCGCCAACAATGGCAAATAAATACGCTTTTGGATTACGGTTAATTGTTGAGAAGAACACATGACCATTCGGTTTGACTAAGCGTTGGCAGGCTTGAATAATGGATGCAGGATCGGGCACATGTTCTAACATTTCCATGCAAGTCACTACATCGTATTGCCCCGCGTGTTGTTCGGCCAATTGCTCAACTGGAATTTGTTGATATTGGATATTGGCAACCTGATGTTGCTGTGCGTGCAGCGTGGCCACAGCAAGTGGCGCTTCGCCCATATCAATGCCAAGCACATCTGCGCCTCGGCGCGCCATGCTTTCGGCTAAAATGCCACCGCCACAGCCCACATCCAGCACTTTTTTGCCACTTAAACCGCCCACATGTTCGTCAATCCAATTTAAACGTAATGGATTAATTTGATGCAATGGCTTAAATTCTGAATGCAGATCCCACCATTTTTCTGCGAGTGCTTCAAATTTTGCAATTTCTTGTGGATCAACATTCAACTGTGACATGACTTTCACCCAATATAGCGTTGTTTTTTTCAATAGCGGTTAGTGTAGCTGTTCCTGCGAAAAAAGCGATAAGCGCCGTAAAAAAGTTCACATAAAACAGACGCTTTTTCTATGGATGATTTATAGTGTTGCGATAAGATAATCAAAAATTTTTAATCAGGATATCAAATCCATGAAAAAACTTGTAATGCACGGTTTGGCAGCGGCAATCATGGCATGTTCTGCAAGCGCTATGGCAGAAAACTTTGTGGCTGGCAAAGATTATACAATTTTAAAAAATCCAACTAAAATCACGACACCAGGCAAAGTCGAAGTGCGTGAGTTTTTTTGGTACGGCTGCCCACATTGCTTTAAATTAGAACCTTATATGCAAACATGGTTAAAAGCCATGCCAAAAGATGTGAACTTTGTTCGTTCACCTGCGGCAATGAATCCAGTGTGGGAATCTGGTGCGCGTACTTATTACGCATCTGAGCAATTAGGTGTACGCAAACGTACGCATTTGGCTTTGTTCGATGCGATTCATTTGCAAAATCAACAAATTTTTGACCAAGCTTCTGCGGCACAGTTCTTTACTAAATATGGTATTCCAGAAAGTAAATTCAATGCAGCCTACAATTCATTTGCAGTAAGCACCAAAGTGGCTGAGTCAAATAAACTTGCGGCGCAGTACCAATTAACAGGTGTTCCTGCGGTGGTGGTGAATGGTAAATATTTAATTCAAGGTGAAGACGGTAAAGTGACCCAAGTTTTAAATTACTTGGTGAATCAAGAACGTAAAGCCAAATAATCATTGGGTTCATGAAAAGGAGCATTTGCTCCTTTTTTATTTTCTGCGGCCAAAGACATAATAGATGATGACCAAATAAGGCAGCAGTAACCATGCCGCTGCCATTCCAATCATCAGGTATAGTCCATAAATGCTACCCGTCAGAAAAATGGTGATTACCGCTTCTAATATGCCACTGAACAATGCAGCTAAACAGCCTTCGGGCTCCTTTTGCGTTTCCTGTTCTGGTATTTTTTGCATCAATTAACCTTTTGGGACTGTAATTAACAGCATGAGTTGTGCTTGTATTTGCACTAAGCATTTTTTTTGTTCAATCTCGGGCAGTGCTTGTTTTTGGCAGCGAAGCCATCGCATGATCCAAGTAAAAAATAACGGTAAGACGATTCCTGCCAGCGTGTGCGCATCTGCTTGTTGGCTTTGGTGAAGTTTTCGGCTTAAACATTGCGCGACATGATCATTTAAATCTTTAATTTCATATTCAATTTTACTTTCTAAGAGTGCAAAGCCACCCCAACGTTCGGCAATAAAAAAGTGCCAATATGTACCATGTTGAGTGATCTGGTTAAAAAAATGCTCGAGCTTCGATGTCTGTGCTGGCTGTAACAGACAGTAAATCATTAAATTTAAATCGCTTTTAATCACATACGCCACATGGTCGACCAAGGCGGAGGCTAAAAGTACTTTATTTTCAAAATAACGATATAGCGCACTCGGCACAACCCCAACATCGCGTGCCAATTGGCGCAAGCTCATACTGCTAAAGTTTTGCCCCGCATCATTTAATTTAAGCACGGTTTCTAAAATGGCCTGCTGACTTTGTAATTTTCTTTCGGCACGAATAGACATCAACACTCTCAGCATGCAATGAAAAGGCTTAGTTTAGCGAGCTCGATGCAGTGATGCTAGCACCTAAATATTCGCAGCACCGCAAGCACGGTACTTTTCTGCTATAATCGTGCCCAATTTGGAACAACCCACGAGAAAAATGATGCGTATTGACCAACGAGCATTAGACCAATTACGTGAAATTAAGATTACCCGTAACTATACCCGTTATGCAGAAGGTTCGGTTTTAGTCGAATTTGGTCATACCAAAGTGTTGTGTACGGCAAGTATCGATAACAGCGTACCGCGCTTTTTAAAAGGCAAAGGCCAAGGTTGGGTTACTGCGGAATATGGCATGTTGCCACGTTCAACTCATTCACGTTGTGACCGTGAAGCGGCACGCGGCAAACAAACTGGGCGTACCCAAGAAATCCAACGTTTAATTGGTCGTAGCTTACGTGCCATGGTCGATTTAAAAAAATTGGGTGAAAACACCATTACTTTAGATTGCGATGTGATTCAAGCCGATGGTGGTACACGTACCGCGTCTATTACTGGCGCAGCAGTGGCATTAATTGATGCCATGAACGTGTTGCTTGAGCAAAAGAAAATTAAACAAGATCCGTTAAAAGGCTTGGTGGCTGCTATTTCGGTGGGGATTTATCAAGATGAAGCATTACTTGATTTATGCTACGAAGAAGATTCAAACTGCCAAACCGACTTAAATGTAGTTATGACGCAAGCCGGCGAATTTATTGAAATTCAGGGCACAGCGGAAGACAAACCATTTACCCGTAGCCAAAACGATGCCATGTTGTCTTTAGCTGAAAAAGGCATTAAAGAGCTCATTGCGAAACAGCAGCAAGCGTTAGGCTGGTAAAATGCAATAAAAAGGCTTCTACGGAAGCCTTTTTTACGCTTAAAACCATAAAATAATGCCCCAAGTCACCGCGATCATGCTTAAGGCAACAAATTGGGCCGCACTGCCCATATCTTTGGCATTTTTGGCTAAGGGATGCTTTTCTAAAGAGACACGGTCGACCACTGCCTCAATGGCAGAATTAAATAATTCGACAATCAGCGCCAATAAACCCACTAAAATTAACAGTAAATGTTCGATTTTGCTTAAATCTAAATATAAATTAATCGGTAGTAAAATCAGATTAATCAATACAATTTGACGAAATGCCGCTTCGTGACGAAAGGCCGATTGAAAGCCTGCCATAGAGTAACGACTAGCATTTAAAATCCGCTGTAATCCGGTTTTTCCTTTAAATGGAGAGTATTGATCCATAATCATGCGCGTGCAATAAACTGAACAGGCATGTTAATTGTTATTGGTGCAAAAGTAAAAACCTGCGCGCTAAAGCTGCAAACAAGATAAAAGCCAACTTGAATATGCTTGAAGCTAGGTATAATTAAGATTCGGCCAGATACGCAACCAGAGAGAATACACATGCTTGATTTAGACGATTTTAAAATTGAAGCGGGCAGGTTGCTTGGCGCAACATTTATTCCCTCTCCAAATTTTAATCGACGTCCAGAAAATACAGAGATTGAGTTGGTGGTGATCCATAATATTAGTTTACCGCCGAATCAATTTGGTGGCGGATATATTCAGCAATTCTTTCAAAATCAGCTCGATTGGAATGCACATCCTTATTTTAAAAGCATTGAAGGCATGCAAGTGTCGGCACATGTCTTAATTTTACGTACAGGTGAAGTGCTACAATTTGTGAACTTTAATGATCGAGCATGGCATGCAGGGCGTTCGCGGTATTTGGGAAAACCGGAATGTAATGATTATTCGATTGGCATCGAACTGGAAGGTTCAGACCATCAAGCCTTTGAAAAGGTTCAATATCAAGCACTGGCCAAAGTGGTTGCAGCGTTACAGCAGAGCTATCCTAAAATTTTACAACACCTTGCTGGACACTCCGATATTGCACCAAAACGAAAGACTGATCCGGGGGAATATTTTGACTGGTTATACTTTCGCGCGTTGCTCAACAAACAAAAACACATAAATTGAAGAATAAATAACGAAATTCAGTTGAGTTTTCTTTAAACTAGCGACTTCAAATTTGACTTAGGTGTAAGCGATGGCGCTGTGGCGATCGACTTTTATCGTGAGTGCAATGACCATGTTGTCTCGGGTACTAGGATTAGTTCGAGATATGGTGTTGCTGAATGTATTTGGTGCAGGCAAAGAGTTTGACGTCTTTGTAGTGGCGTTTCGAATTCCGAACTTCTTTCGGCGTTTGTTTGCCGAAGGGGCATTCTCACAAGCTTTTATTCCTGTATTGACCGAATATCGTTCGGGGCGCGTGCATGCCGAAGTGCAAATTTTAATTAGCCGTGTGTTTGGCTGTTTGTTGGCGGTGATGTCGAGCATTACCTTATTGGCGATGATTATTGCGCCGGCCATTGTTTACATCTACGCACCCGGTTTTCATGGCGATCCAGAAAAGTTCGATCAAGCCGTGGCAATGTTTCGCTTAACCATTCCCTATTTAATGTTTATGTCACTGACCGCTTTTGCGAGCAGTATTTTAAATAGTTATGGTTCTTTTTTGAGCCCTGCATTTTCGCCAGTGTTGTTAAATTTGATCATGATTGCAGGGGCGTGGTGGCTCACGCCATACATGCAAACGCCAATTATGTCTTTGGGATGGGCGGTACTGGCCGCAGGTATCATTCAGTTGGCACTGCAAATTCCCGAGTTATGGCGGAAAAAATTACTCATTCCACCACGTATCGATTTTAAGCATGAAGGCGTCGAACGAATCTTAAAATTGATGCTGCCGGCTTTATTTGGTGTTTCGGTTACGCAAATTAATTTGCTACTCAATACCATTTGGGCTTCGTTCATGCAAAGTGGTTCGGTGTCTTGGTTGTATAGTGCCGAACGTATGACCGAGTTACCATTGGGTTTAATTGGTGTGGCGATTGGTACAGTCATTCTACCTTCGCTTTCGGCACGTCATGCCGAGCAAGATTTAACACGTTTTCGTGGCATGATTGATTGGGCGGCGCGGGTGATTATTTTGGTGGGTGTGCCTGCCAGCATTGCCTTATTTATGCTGTCTACACCTATTATTCAAACCTTGTTCCAACGTGGTGAGTTTAGCGCTGAAGATACGCACATGACCGCTTTGGCTTTGCAATGTATGAGTGGTGGCGTACTGGCCTTTATGTTGATTAAAGTCTTTGCCCCCGGTTTTTATGCGCAGCAAGATACCAAAACACCGGTACGTGTGGGTTTAATGGCAGTTGCTGCCAATGCCATTTTAAACGTGATTTTCATTGGATTCTTTAAGCTGATCCATTGGGAAGCCGAGCATATGGCATTAGGCATTGCCTCATCGGGTTCTGCCTTTGTGAATGCGGGTATGCTGTATTACTACTTACATAAGCGCAACATTTACCGTTTTGGCGCGCATTGGAAGAAAATTTTTGTGCAATATGCGTTTGCCAATCTATGTTTGATTGCGGCATTGGCTTATGGTTTGTATCTATACAATGCTGAACTTTCAACATGGGTCAAAATTTTTGAACTTGCCGGATTATGTGTGGCTGGTGCATTGGCGTATGGCATCGGTTTATTATTGACCGGATTTAGACCACATCATTTAAAACACGAATAAATAAAAAAGCCTCTTATGAGGCTTTTTTTATAGCGAGAGTTTTCTATCTTTTGCTCTTTTAAGCAAGAAATTTGAGAGAAGAATCGCTTATTTGGTGGTGTTTCAAAAAGTATGCTGAAATAAAAAAACAGGTAAGAATTTGATACTATAGAGAAATGCTAATCACTCTACACATCAAATGTCCTACCTGCCTGAGCGACAGTATAAAGAAAAATGGCATAAAAGTGGATGGTAAACAAAATTACCAATGCAAAATATGTAAACGTCAGTTTATCGGTGATCATGCACT
>NZ_VTDU01000016.1:0-56944 GCF_035615615.1 Acinetobacter sp. MD2(2019)
TACCAAACACGTAATGTTTCGGGTGTACAACCAATTTTAGGGGAAATCGCAGTGATTGCAGCCCAATTTGAGGGATAATCTTTTTCAGATTCTAGAACTAAGCGAACTGCTCGTTCTTTGATTTCAGGAGTATAGTTTGATTTTTTCATCGGAGTAGTTTCTCAGGAAAAGTGGTCTCCGACAAAACCGGTACGGTTCACACCTCTCTCGTCCACGCTCCAGCTCAAGAAAAGTATTACGTAAATATCCAACCTCCAAAATGAAATCCTCTTCATTTTCAACTGCAATGCACTGAGTTCCATCATGAGCTAATGGAAATACATATCGTTGCATCAACTGCAATAACTCAGCATTGTGTTCGCTATAGTAGGGAAATGTGCACACTATTAATAATACTCGGTATATTGAGCATCCTATATCGAAGGCAGCTGTTCTATAATTTTTGCTATCTGCAATACGTAAAAACATAATTAAGGCAGCTAAAGAGTCTAATCCAGCTAGTCGTTCAAGTCTCAGAAGCTCTTTCGCATATAAAAAAGAAAATAACTCTTTAGATAATCCATCTTTGTTGTATTTATACAGAACCCTTTGAATCTCCCAAGGAAAATATCTTACCCCTTCTTTGATAAGCCAATCCACGCCCTTGTATCCACGTATTGCCTCCCAAAGAATATTATTAAGCACCTCAGAAGTACCACGTAGCTGTTGTTCTACCAATTCAACTAATCGTTTATTAGGTGTATGCCGTCCAGCCGCATAGCCGGACCACTTATTGTTATGGTAAGGATCACCATACTCATTTTTCCCAAATGCCATTGGTTCAATAGCCTTCTCAACTTGATAAGACGTTTTTAATGACAACCTATATCTCACCTCGTTATACCAAAGTTTTACTCTCACAATATCTATATCATCACGCCTCTTACGACACGTCTCTCTCATATAAGTCCCTTTTTTAAATCAGAACCCTAAATTAAATTAGTCTTTGTAAATTATATAATTAAATACTATTAATAGAGTAAAGTTAATACAGATTTTGCCTTTCTAGTATAACTATCCATCCATCTATATCATATTAATAGGACAAGCTAGGACAGAGCCGGAATGCAGTACATCACTCCAGTTAGTGTAGAAACCATTGAACGTGAGCTTTTTGAACGCCATGGCCCGATGATTGCAGATGATGCATTACGAGTAGCTCTAGGCTATCGATCTACTGATGCCTTCCGAAAAGCACTTACCAGAAAAACTGTACCTATCCCAGTCTTTTCAGTTGAAAATCGTCGTGGGAAATATGCACTGGTAAAGGATGTTGCAGAGTGGTTAGTCAAACAGCGTAATGCTGCTATCACGCAACAAGAACTTTAAGAAAATAAGAATGTATCAAAACTACTGATTAACTCAGATTAAAAGCCAACAACATAAGGAGAAGTAAGCCATGACATAAAATTTTACCCAAATAAAAAACGGACCCTTTCGGATCCGTTGGTTCTATACGGTTACATATAGAGATGTGAGAATCCTAGTATCTTCCGTATAAAACCAACAGTCAAGTTTTGCGTATTTTTTACGCAAGAATTAACTCATCCCTAAAAATGGGATGAATGGCTATACATACTGGAAATACTATATGTACGCTTTTTCTTTTGATGATAAACACAATCCTCATCAATCTATTCTCAATCAAATTAATAACGCTTTTAAAGCAGAGCCGAATCTTGCCTCTACAATCCATGGTCAAAGGAAAATCTATCAAGGCTGTTATGGCCGAAGAACTGCACTTTTCCCCAGCGCAAAATCTGGAGGCTCTATTCCTACTGAAAGTCGTCTTGAATTGGCACATGCTATTTGTCTTGAGAAAAACTCACAGGTTAAATGTTTTAGATCTCAAGCTCTCAAAATCGCTCTTGGAGAAAAGGAATTCTGTTACCCAGATTTCTTAGTCCAAACAATCAACAACCAATATGAAGTTCATGAAATTAAACCCAATATCTCCAGCCTATCTGTAAATGATCTAGACAAATTTCTTAAGTTAGCAAACTTGCTACATCCTTTAGACATTACATTTCGACTGATTGATCAGAAAAGATTGCCATCGAATAAAGACCTTCAACAATTGCAGCATTGGTATCAACGAGGCCATACATGCTCTTGGACAAAATATGAAATTGGGCTCGCAACAGATGTATTGAAGCCTCATAAATTTAACCATTCCGAGCAAGTATATAAAACCCTGCAACAAGCAGACCTCGATCCCCGATTAGGTGACTACTTACTTTTTCATGAAGTAATCAAATTGATCAGCCGCAAAAATTATTATTCAGGTGAGGAGGTTTAAAATGGAAAAGCCATTATTCATCCCCCAACCAGGACTTCGATTTACTATTGCTGATCATGAACATGTATTCGAAATCACTTCATCCAATTATGGTGTAATCCGCTATGCAACAATTGCAGGAGGAAAACCATGTTCTATTTCCATGAGTACATTTGAAACACGATATAAAAATGGAGAAATTCAATGTGTCTTCGCTCCAGAAAAACTATTCATCAATCCAGACAGTTGTTCAACCATTCGTCGCAAGGAACGCTATGTACTAACTGCCCTAGCAAAATTGACAGCCCCCACTTCTATTGAACCACTACAAGAACTCATTCAAGAAGTTGCATTAGAAATTGAAGATGCCTCTCCACCATCAGCAAGAACTGTTGCACGCTGGATATTGCAATATCGATTGAGTAGTAATAGCACTCTCAGCCTAAGTGAGCAAGGTAAAGGCAACAGGACACTAAGATATCCACCTGAAGTCTATCAAATCATCAATCAAGGAATTTCAGAGATCTATCTACAACCAGAACATCGAACAAGCAAAGATGTGAGGGCATTCGTGTTAGGCAAGTTTATAGAACAAAATATTTCTCTTGAATATTTGCCTAGCCGTAGAGCCATACAGCGTACTATTGCAAAATTAGATCCATATATTGAAATGCGAGTTAAGAAAGGAAGTCGTATCGCTCGCAAATATTTTCAAGCTGCTGGTATAAGTACGCCAAGTCCCTTTGCTCTATATACCGTAGAAATAGACACCCATTATTTAGATATCATTGTCATTGATCCTGAAACTGGGCGAGCACTCGGGCGACCGTTCCTCGCTTGTGCGATTGATACATATTCACGTGCAGTTGTCGGGACTTACATCAGTATGTTTCCACCGAGTGCATTGACAACTTTAGCCTTAATCAAAGACATGATTACACGCCCTAATCAAGATCTACCAGGTGGCATTCCTTCTATTATCATTCCAGATAATGGAGTCGAATTTAAAAATAACTCATTAGCACGCGTATGTGAACAACTAAAAATTACTATCACCCCGGCGCAAATCGGGACACCAAACAATAAACCTCATATCGAACGTTTTTTTGGCACATTGACAGAAAGTATTCTGCAAAAACTTCTTGGTACAACTTTCTCTAATCCTACGGCACGAGGGGAATATGACTCATATGGTAAAGCCAGCCTTACTTTAGACAAGGTTAAAGAATACGTCGACTCCTGGATAAACACGGTTTATCAGCAAACAATACACAGTACTACTGGACGAGCACCTCTTCTTGCTTGGAATGATGCTATTGAACAGATTAAGCCCTCCTCATTAACTAAAACCGATGCTGATATTATTTGTAGAAGACCAGTTGAACGAAATATCAATCATGGGCAAGTGATTATTGATGGGCTTAGCTACTTTTCACACGCACTCACTACATTGAAAGCTGACGGCATCAAAAAAGTTACTGTACTTGTTGATGATTTAGATCTGAGCAAAGTTTATATCACACATCCAGATAAAAAGAATCTGGTCATTCAAGCAGACTCTACTCAACCTGAATACACGTATAACCTATCTCGCAGTGTTCATCTGGAAGTTCAGAAGCGTAAAAAACAGATGTCGGAATCTGATAGACAAAGGCTGGGGAAATACGTGGATCTTTATAATTTGTATCTGCTTATGAAAGATATACAAAATGATCTTGTCCGTAAAAAACCAAAACTGAAGCAACTAAAAATTGAGCTACCTAAACAGCTTACACGACTTGAGTCCGAGCTAACTTCTTATCCAAGTAACGAAGAACTCACAGCTATTCCCCAGCAACAGAATGCTCAACAACCAGCTGTAAGTTTTGGTTCGCTTAAGGTGAAAAGAAATGATAAATAATCAATCTATCTATGAACATATAAGTCAACTTAACGAAATCGTAATTACTTCTGATGAATTCATGCAGGCTTTTAATGGAATCCAACAATGTTCGGAGCGCAGTATCGCGTACAAAGAACCTATTGGAAGTATGCTTCTAGCAAAAGGTGGTCTTGGAAAAACAACACTATGTAATACGATTGTGAGCCAAATGCCACGAACCATTAAAATAGAAAAAGATCGCAAAAAAACGATTATTCCCGCATTCTATGTTGAAGTTCCTTCACCCGCTACCGTGAAGTCATTAGCAGTAACAATGTTACAGAAGCTAGGGGATCCATCGCATCACACAGGTACAACCTCCTACCTAACAGATCGGTTAGGTTATTTACTACAGCAGTGTGAAACCAAGCTTGTTTTTCTTGATGAGTTTCATCATTTATTTGAACGTAAAGCAACATCTACCCGTTTAAATATTACAGTGGGCAATTGGCTTAAGACCTTAGTCAATGAAACAGGTATAAGCTTTTGTCTCGTTGGTTTACCTGAATTTGCAGAACTCATTCAAGTTGATAGTCAAATAGCGAGGCGATTCCCTTTCCACTATCAATTAAATCCTTTGACTTTAGGTAATCAAACCTCGCCAGGAACACTTTACCCTTTTCTCAAAGAAGTCAGTCATAGGGCATCAGAAATTCAAATTTCATTTTCGCCAGATTTTGATAACTTTCTATTGAGAGTACAAATATATACAGCAACAAAAGGCTATCATGCTTATGTCATGAGCTTAATACGTGAAAGCATGGCAATTGCCTTGGCAGAAAATAGAAATACCATAACTATTAATGACTTTAGTCAGGCTTGGAACCTAGGGATTACGTCATTTATCAGTAAACAAATAACCAATCCTTTTGAAATGTCTTTATCAAGTCTAGCTAGTACTCTAAAAAAGGAGTACTCATGACATTAATTCGCAACCTTCTTATTCATCCCATTCCTTATGATGGCGAATCAGCACAGAGCTTCTTAGCTAGAATTGCTGATCTTAATAAACATTCATCTATAGAGAGATTAATTAATAAAGAACAGAACCACTTCTTAGCAAAAAACGCACCTAATTGTAGCTTAGTAGATCTTCCACGTTTTAAGTATATATTACAACTACTTAATATTGACTTAAATCATCAAAGTCTTGCTTTTGCAAAATCTGGCCCCACAAGCCGATCAGCGAAAAAATGGAGCAATATAGAACTACATGAAAATTTACTCAAATATTATCCCTATTCTTATTGCCCACAATGCATAGAAGAGCAGCCATTTTTTAAAAAAATTTGGCTTTTACAACCCTTATATGCATGTCCAATACACTCTATTTTCCTTGTCGATGAATGTTATCAATGTGGATACTCAATAATGCTTAGCTCAGGAGTGACAAAGTGCAGTCATTGCCATGCGCTATTGCAAGATGCACCTAAGATTAAATGTTCTTCGATACGAGTCATTAGATGGTTTCTTGAAATTCTTAATCATGATTCAAATGAATTCTTTAAACACTTCACTGCCTACTGGCGCTCAATACTTAGCTTTTCTAAACTTGATAACTCCATGGACATGGAAGCAGCATTAAAAATGACATATGAATATTTTAATGCTCCTAATCAATCCATTGATAGATTGAGTACACTGATCAACCAGCGTATTAAACTAGCACATCCTAGAATTCAACTACTCCCTTTTTTGAAGTACGATAGATTCTTTAGGCATTACATAGCTTTAGTAGAGGCAAAGTGTCACGTTTATACACGTAGTGATGCAAGCTGTATTATTGATATAAAAAGCGCTGAATTAAGATTGGTTTTAGGTATTGCGAAGATAACGCTCAACTATTGGATTTATCAAGACTTTCTAAAACTCGGTGAGTGCAAACATTACTATGATCCCATTCCTAGCCATCTCATTGAAGACTTTTTAACAATAAGCCAATATAAACCTTTATTACAAAAACCTCGTATGAAGAAGATTCTCTCTTCTCCTAAATCATTAGGTTTAAAAGACATTGCCCAAAATCTCGATATACACTACGAAACTGCCCGTAAATTAACAAACATGGGATGGTTCGACTTAGATCAACTTTGTAATGATGCAAAAGCTGCTAAAGGATATTCTCTTATAAAGCTAGGAAGTTTTCAAAAGGAATATATCCTTGCTTCAACACTTGCAAAGAAACTAGGCATTAATCCCACAAATCTTGTTGAAAAACTAGCAAGTATAGGAGTTTCCCCTATACATGGACCGTATATCAATGCATCCCCACTCAATATCTATCTTAAGCGCTCCGTTAATCATCTAAAGAAACATGATTTCGATGAAATAACACAATATCCTACTCGCACAGGCAGGCCTAAAAAAGGCGTTACCCCATTAGAAACAAAACAAGATTTTTTCTCATTAAATGAAGCAGCAGAACACTTAAACATTAGTCCCAATAAAGTTTCTGTTTTGATTAACAAAGGGATCACACAGAACCTCATGAATTTTTGAAAAATATTATCCAAGATATTAGCCTTGAGCTATTACTTAGAAAGAAGAATTTAAACATTCATAGTATTTCTTCACCACAAAAAACTAACTATAGGATTACAAAAGAAGATTTAATAAATGATTGGTTTACTTCTTTATTTGATAAACGTATGTCTGAAGCTCGTATTGGTTTGCGAGATCAGAAACGTGGAGGTGAATCATCTTCTGCCAAAAGTCCAGGGGAAATTGATGGATATATAACAGGTTCTGACAATACTAGAATTAGCCTTTTTGAAGCCTTTCGCTTGTTTTCAGTTGATACAACGGTGATTGAAGAGCATTTAGATAAAATTGCAGGATACGACAACGAAGCTTTAAGCCCATTATTTATTATGGCTTATTGTGATGTACCTAGCTTTGAATCGCTCTCTGATGGATACAAGACATTAATCAATAGGAAAGAATATGTTTCTTTTTCTAAACCAAAAATTCATGAAATTAATGTTCTCGAAGATAACGACCAGTTATGGATTGCTAAAGAAACAAGATTTAGAAAAAGTAAAGAAATTATATTTTATCATTTCCTGCTTAATCTGAGATTTACGTCGTAGAGAGTTTCATCATTTCAAAAATTGACAGAGGTTGTGTCGTTCTATCAAAAAAATGACAGAGATTGTGTCGCTGAACTTTGTCATCATGTGTCGCAAGGCTTTCTAAATTATTGAAGTTCCTAATCTAGAAATGACAAATAATGTGTCGCATGACGCCGTCGTCAAGCGACACATTGTTTGTCATAAAAAACCGCCATTCATGGCGGTTTCTTTTATCTAAATAATTAAAACTGATTCACAACCGTAACGCCAGCCACTTCAAATTTATCCATATTCATAAGTGCAGCAATCGATTGCTTTAAATTAATGGTTCGTCCAATTAACTTATGCGGTTGTAATTTCCCACTTGCAATCATTGTAAACATAGCATCGTAGCGATGGGTTTGCATGCCGTGACTACCATAAATTTCTAACTCATTGGCAATCACTTTAGCCATCGGTATTTTAGGGGTTGAATGATCGCCAAGCATTAAACCTACTTGAATGTGCTTGCCACGTTTACGTAAACTATCTATTGAATTAAAACATGTCATTGGATTGCCTAACGCATCTAAAGACACATGTGCACCACCTTTGGTAATTTCACGAATCGCTTCTGCAATATTAGGTGTTTGTGCAGCATTTAACGTGGCAACCGCGCCTAAATTTTTAGCCAAGGCCAAAACATCATCAGAAATATCAATTGCAATCACATTCGCGCCAATGGCATTGGCAATCATAATGGCCGACAAACCCACACCACCACAACCGTGAATTGCCACCCACTGACCCGCAGACGTTTTAGCCTGATCGACCACTGCTCGAAAAGACGTTACAAACCGACAACCTAGGCTTGCGGCAGTGGTGAAATCAATATTTTCTGGCAATTGCACTAAATTTAAATCTGCCTGATCAATTGCCACATATTCTGCAAAAGATCCCCAATGGGTAAACCCTGGCTGAAATTGATTATCACAAACTTGCTGATTTCCCGAATGACATTCAGAGCAATGACCACAGCCGGAAACAAATGGCACAGTGACCCGATCCCCCACTTTCCAATTCTGAACTTGCGCACCAATTGCCTCGACAACGCCAGAAAATTCATGCCCCGGCACATGTGGCAGCTGAATATCAGGATCGTGCCCTTTCCAGCCATGCCAATCGCTTCTGCAAACGCCAGTTGCCATAACTTTAATCACTACGCCATGTTGGGTTGGTGTTGGGTCTTGCACATGCATTAATTGAGGTGCAGTCGAAAAAGATTCATAAACAATAGCTTTCATATATAATCATTAAAATGGATCATTTCATCATTATGAATCTTTTATTAGAAATTATGATTCAATCTTAATCCAATTTTGAAAACATTCCTTCACAACGCATATTTAACATTTAATTCTGAAATTTTCTTTCACTATGAAAAAACTTGATAAAACCGATCTATCCATTCTGAATACTTTGCAAAAAGATGGTCGCATTTCCAATACAAAATTAGCCGAGCAACTTTCGTTAAGTGAAGCATCTTGTTGGAGAAAGCAAAAAAATTTAGAAGAAAACACAATTATAGAAGGCTATCAAGCCATCTTAAATCGAAAAAAACTAGGATTAGGTGTGATGGCGTTTGTGCAAATTGTCTGCTCGCAACACGATGAGAAAAGCACCAAAGCCTTTGAATTTATTATTCAGTCCAGTCCGAATGTTTTAAGCTGTCACAATATCACCGGTGAAACAGACTTTTTATTACAAGTCGTTGCCAAAGATTTGGATGATTACAGTCGCTTTATTGAAAAGGTGTTGCGTAAATTACCCGGCGTCATCAATATCAGTTCGAGTATTTCGTTAAGAGAGCTTAAGACCACACATGGTCTGCCCTTAGATTTACTTTAATATGCGATGTTTCATATCAGTAAGGTTGCAAATTCAGCAATATTTTTAAAGGATAGAAGCAAAATCGGCAGCATTAGCAATCATTAAAATACATCAATGAAGATGAAGAAACCCTCACCTCAATTCAATCCGACAGCAACGTGAAAAAGTCACTGCCCGATGAATTGTGCGTGAATCAAATTCAAAAATTCTATTTATTTTTTATCGTGTTTCATTTCGCTCATGTCCATCTGCTGCATTTCAGACGCAGACATGCCCGCGTGATTCATGTTGGACATATCCATTGGCATGGATGCTTCTTTGTCCCCAGTCGAACGCCATTGTTTTGAATATTGCTCAATTTCTTTATTGTCAGAGCTTACGCAATAAAAGAGCAATCCAAGAAACCCAATTCCAAAAGCAATTACAATTGCGAGCCACATCCAACTTTTATTTTTAGTTGGTTTTTGATTTACAGCCATAAAAAACTCCTATTAAAAAAACAGACTGGCAAAATAAACTGACATGCCAAAAAAAAGATCATCACACAATAAATTTCTATCGGCGATTAAAGCTTAAAAAATAGAATAAAAACTCAAAGGTCATATTCCAAATGATGCGCGCAAATTATACGACTACACGGCTTAGGATGATAGCCATCTACCGATAAAGTAACATTTCAATATTGTACTCAATGGTAAAATTTAACTACGCCGTTGCATGAATACTCCATTTCGCAAATACACATTCAGAAAAAACTGCGCATTTTTTTAACTCTGCATTCTGCTGCGTTTTCACGTAAAATGGCGAACATATTGTTTTAGGAATTTGAGAATGCCACCATTTGTATTGGTCGATGGGTCTTATTTTTTATTTCGCGCCTACCATGCGATTCCCCCACTGACCACCTCGACAGGCTTAAATACCAATGCGGTACGTGGCGCAATCTCTGCCATTCAAAAATTAATGCGTCGCATACAGCCTACGCATATGGCGGTCATTTTCGATACGCCTGAACCGACATTTCGCCATGCCCTTTCGCCCATTTACAAAGGCGACCGCCCAAGCATGCCCGAAGAACTCTCCCAACAAATCCCCTATCTGCATGCACTCATTCGCGCATTGGGCATTCCGTTATATATGCTACCCGGCGCCGAAGCCGACGATATTATTGGTACATTAACCCATCGTGCGGTGGCTGAAGGGCATAATGTGCTTATTTCAACCGGCGATAAAGACATGGCACAATTGGTTACCGAAAAAGTGACCTTAGAAGACAGCTTCAAAGAGCGTGTTTTAGATGTTGATGGTGTCATTGAAAAATTTGGCGTCCGTCCAGACCAAATTGTCGACTATTTAACCTTAATGGGCGATGCGTCTGACGGCATTATGGGCGTACCAGGTGTGGGTGCAAAAACCGCGGCAAAACTGCTAAATGAATACGGCTGCATTGGTGGTATTTTAGAAAATGTCGATAAAATTAAAGGTCGCGTTGGTCAAAATTTAAAAGACAATGTTGAAGGCATTACCCTAGACCATCAATTGGCAAGTATTGTATGTAATTTAGAATTAGCGCTAGATTGGCACGACTTAAAACTGGGCAATGCCAATGTGGAGCAGCTGCGCGCGTTATATACCGAACTTGAGTTTAGAAATCAGCTGCAATCGTTAGATCATCCGCATAATCCAGACAACCAAGCCTACAAACAAACGCCAACCATCGCTCCAACCGCGAATGCACCTGTAAGCGCAATTGAAGATCATGCACAGCAAACCAGTCAAGACGATCAACTCGGTGAAGCCATTTATCACACCGTTTTAACAGATGCCGATTGGCAACAGTTACTCGAACGTATGCAGCAGTCAAAACGCTTTGCCATTGATACTGAAACCACCAGTTTGGATTATCGTCATGCAGAAATGGTGGGGTTTTCCATTGCGTTCGATGGCAAAGATGCCTATTACGTACCGCTCGCACACGATTATGAAAATGCACCGCAACAGCAAAATCGTGACCATGTTTTGGCGCAGATTAAACCGATTTTAGAAGATGCCAACATTCAAAAAATTGGTCATCATTTAAAATACGATGCACACATTTTTAAAAATCATGGGATCGAGTTAAAAGGTTGGTTCTTTGACACTATGTTGGCCTCTTACATTTTAAATGCCACAGCCACCCGCCACGGCATGGACGATGTCGCTCGATTATATTTAAGCCACCTGACCACCACCTTCGAACAAATTGCTGGTAAAGGGGCTAAACAAAAAACCTTTAACCAAATTGAATTAGATGTGGCTGCGCATTATGCCGCAGAAGATGCCCATGTTACCTATCGTTTATTTGAAGTGTTGTCTGAAAAGCTGTCGCATAGCCCTGAATTGGTGAATATGCTGCACAATATCGAAATGCCTGTGGCTGAAGTGCTGACCCACATGGAAGAAAACGGTATTTTGCTCAATCCCGAATTTTTATCGCAATTGAGTGATGAATTTGCCAAGACTATGCAAGGTTTAGAAGACCAAGCGGTCGCACTGGCCGGTCAGGCATTTAATATCGCCTCACCCAAACAAGTTGGCGAAATTTTATTTGATAAACTGGCAATTAAAGGCGGCAAAAAAACAGCGACAGGTCAATACAGCACCAGTGAAAGTGTACTTGAAAAAATTGAGCATCCGATTGCACAAACCATTTTAGAACACCGTAGCTTAGCGAAACTCAAAAGCACCTACACCGACCGCTTGGTTGAACAAGCCAGTAAAGAAACGTTGCGGGTGCACACCAGTTACCACCAAGCCGTGACGGCAACCGGTCGCTTATCATCATCCGACCCGAACCTTCAAAATATTCCCATTCGTGGTGAAATTGGTCGCCAAATTCGTAAAGCCTTTATTGCACCCGAAGGGCGTATTTTATTGGCTGCCGATTATTCACAAATCGAACTTCGCTTAATGGCGCATTTTTCTCAAGATGAGGCATTATTGAATGCCTTCCAAAATGGTCAAGATGTCCACCGTAGAACGGCAGCCGAAGTATTGGGCATCGCTCTTGATGACGTCACGAATGACCAACGTCGCCAAGCGAAAGCGGTGAATTTCGGATTACTTTATGGCATGTCGGAATTTGGTTTGATTCGTCAATTGGGCTTCACCCGTGAAGAATCGCAAAATTATATTAAGCAATATTTCCATCGTTATCCGGGCGTATACGAATATATGCAGCGCACACGCCAAATTGCCTCTGAACAAGGTTTTGTGGAAACCGTGCTGGGGCGTCGTTTATATACGCCAGATATTCACGCCAAAAATATGATGGTGCGTAAAGCGGCTGAGCGCGCGGCAATTAATGCGCCATTGCAAGGCAGTGCCGCCGATATTATTAAACTTGCCATGATTCAAGTGCAAAAAATACTGCCGCAGCAACACGCCAAACTGCTGTTACAAGTTCACGATGAATTGGTGTTTGAAGTCGATGAGGAACATGCGGCGGCGCTTGCCCCTAAAATTGCCGATGCCATGCAATCGGTGCTTGAAATTTCCGTGCCACTGATTGTGGATATTGGACAAGGTCAAAACTGGGATGAAGCGCATTAAAATCGCTGGTAACCCATAAAAAAGGCAGTCCGTGAGTGGACTGCCTTTTTTGTGTAGCAAGTTTAAATCAGCTCGATAATATCAATGGTTGGAGGAACACGAAATCGAAACGGAACACCGACCATGCCTGTGCCCACCGTAACAAATACATCGGCATGCTCATGCTGATACAAGCCGTGTTTGTGCCCTAAAATGGATACGCGTTTCATCATATAAGAAGTTAGCCACGGCAACTCCACCTGCCCGCCATGAGTATGACCAGACAACATTAACGGTCGTGTCGCCAACGGCGGAATCATATCTACCGTATCGGGGTTATGCGATAAAATTACCCAAGGTTTGTCCTGTGGTAACTGCGGCAAAACACGCATATCGGTTTTTCCCGCCCATAAATCGCCTACGCCAATCAGGCGAAATTCGTCAAATTCAACAATTTTCCCTTCAATATCCATCACCTGATTTTGCGCTAACGCATCTTGTAATAAGGTTTGAATGGGCGGACCGGGATATTGTTCATCGTGATTGCCATTTACCGAATAAACCGGTGCTTGAATTTGTTTTAATATCGCTAGCTCTTCGGCTAATCGGTTTTCAGGTTCATAGGTCCAATCCCCTGCAACCGCCACAATATCGGGTTGCTCACGATTAATTTTCGCTACAATTTTTTTAAGTTGCTGTTCACGTCCAGAAAAAAGCCCTATATGTAAATCTGCAATTAAGGCAATTTTAAACGGTTGATGAAAACTGCGTTCGGGACACAATTGATATTGTAAGGTCTGCACGCGAATATGCTGCGGTTCGATAAAACGTGCATAAATCAGCACAGCACACAACGACGCAATAAAAATGCTTTCGTGCAGACTAAACTCACCCTGCCAACCTTGAAAGATGGAAAAAATGAGCAGTGGAAATAATAAATACGACAGATAAAAAAACAATAAATGCACAAAGGATTTAAACGGATGAATAGTTTCTGTTCTTGACTGACTTTTCCACGCCTGTACAATTCCCCCAATTGCCATGGTAATAAAAATGATATAGAAAATTGAAACAATTGAATTAAAATTCGACATAGTACTTCTCAAAATTTGGGGGTCATTTTGCAACTGCTGTCAGCATTACCACTTGGTGATTATATTAAATTGAGATTTTATGGCAAAACATCAACATTCATGGAAACGCCTTGATCGGAAAAGCATTTTTCCACTCTGTGGCGTAATTGCACTCGCACTAAACTTAAGTGCATGTAATACTTTGCCAAAATTTCAGCCTCAACCACTTGTGCATGCCAGCGATATCAACACCTCTCAGACGCATCTTGCAAAACTTATCGAACCGCTTGAAACCGCCAACCCGAATTTAACAGGGTATCATGTTTTATATGACCCGCTTGAAGCGATTTCCGCACGTCTCGATTTAATTAACAAAGCCGAAAAAACCTTAGACCTGCAATATTACATTTGGGATAACGACAACATTGGCGCATTGGCTTTGCACAATATTATTCAAGCCGCCGATCGTGGGGTTAAAGTACGTTTACTGATCGATGATAACAATGCGAAAAAAATGGAAGGTATTTTTTTAGCGCTTGATCAGCATCAGAATATCCAAGTCAAACTCTATAATCCATATCGCTTTCGTAATTTTAGAGCCATGGATATGTTGCTGGATTTAAAACGAATTAACCGCCGCATGCATAACAAAAGCTTTATTGTCGATCATCAAGTGGCGTTAATTGGCGGTCGCAACATGAGCAACCAATATTATAATGCCAGCAATAATTATCAATTTTCAGATATCGATGTATTGCTTGTGGGTCAGGCCGTGAACGATATTTCCACTTCCTTCGATGATTATTGGAACGATCGTTATGCTTATCCGGTGAGGCAAATTGTCAATTCACAACGGCATCAATTGCGCTATGCAAGTTTAAAACAGCAACTCGATGCGCATTATAAAAAAATTACCGTACAAAATTATTTGAATTTGGCCAATCATTCACGCGATTTTGACACATGGCTGAATAAAAGCATTGAATTCGACTGGGTCAAAGCTGTGGTTGTAAAAGATTCTCCGAATAAAATTCGCGATCAAGCCACCGCGCCAGAATATTTAAATACTCAGCTCAGTCAGTATGTTGAAAAGCCACAACATAACTTAGATATTATTTCAGCGTATTTTGTACCAGAAAAAAATGGCACCAAAATGCTTTCTGATTTGGCCAAAAAAGGCGTAGAGGTTCGCGTCTTAACCAACTCGTTTAAAGCCAACGATGTTTGGTTGGTGCATGCGTTTTATTCAAAATATCGCCCAGAACTGTTACAAAGCGGGGTAAAATTATATGAATTTTTACCCACGCTCGACAATTTGGCGTTGAATCCTGAAACACCAAAAATTGCCAAAGAAACCAAACTCAGTTTAAAAGGCTTAAGCCGTTCAAGTTTACATGCCAAAATGATGACGATTGATGACAAACAAGTCTTTATTGGTTCATTTAATTTAGACCCACGCTCGGCACGACTGAATACCGAAATTGGTGTGCTGCTGAATAGCCCAAGTCTTGCCTCGGCCATTCATACCACCATGAACAACGATTTGAGCAAATACAGTTATCAACTGCAACTGTCGCCACAACAAAATATTCAATGGTTACGCACCACGCCGCCACCAGAGCAAATTTATAATAAAGAACCGAAAATGAAATGGTGGCAAAAAGCCGGTTTACAGTTTATTTCGTGGTTACCGATTGAAGGCATGATGTAACACTGAGCATTGAATCAGCGAAGGCTTAATGCTCTACGCCGATTCATGAAAGTTTGAAATATTATGATTGATGCATTAAACCGCTAAAATATTCTGATGTAACGCTTGCAAGCCTTTTTGCATGTTCTCTTGCACTTCTTTGGTTAATACTTCAAGCGTTTTGCCAGTCACATCAATCCGCGGTAAAAACATCAAATGTGCGGTCACTTTGGGCATTTCAAGCACACGCTTGACATGGTCGGTAAAAGAAATATCCCCAAAGTAGGGCGCAACGTGGTCAAGTTCACCCTGCTGGTTCACATAGGCAATTAAGGCAATTTGGACCGGACGTTGTGCTTCAATGGCCGCGCCCAACAAACGCCCATGAATACGCTTAATATAAGTTCCATCTGAGGTGGTCGCTTCTGGAAAAAATAAAACCGGAATGCCTTGAGTTAAAAATTTAGCAATTTCTTCACGAATCCGCAGGGAATCGCCAGAACCGCGTTTAATAAACAAGGTACCGCCGCCTTTAGCCAATTTACCTAACAACGGCCATTGTTCAATTTCGGCTTTGGCCAAAAAGAACACTCTTGCCCCCGAACCAAGCACCGGAATATCCAACCACGACACATGATTACTCACCCATAATGCCGGATCTCGCTGTGCGGCATCACCATGGATTTGAACCTCAATATTAAACACTTTACATAAACGGCGGCAAAACCATTGCACATAACGGGTGTTTTCAGGGGCATTGGGTTGTTTGTAAAGCTGATGACGATAGACCACATAAAACCCTTCACTCACTGCCGAAACACTATTGCCTAATTTTTTGGCAAAGTGAAATACACGTGCAAGTCCTTTCTTTTGCTGTTCTACCGGCTGAGCGAGTTGTTGAGTCATATTTTGTTCTGAACACTAAGCTAAATATTAGCTCATTATAAAGCGATACATTTATTGTGCAAAAAAAGTTGCAATATTCATTCAAATAACCGAAGATAACGATAATGATTTTCAATTGTATTTAAATTGCAAAATTATCTATGCTGAATGAATCAGCAATAATCATTTAAGGAGAGCGCTATGAACTTTGTAGTGAATCCAGTTATCGTAAAACAACATATTAAACCTATGTTACACACCCTAAAATGGATTGTGGGTTGGAGCATTTTCTATTCTGGTGCTTTTGTATTCTTCGATCACTACTTAATGCATTTTATGTGACCCTAACCATTTCATTTCAAACCTTATAGCTCCCATTTTGTTTAAAAGATACCGCTCATTCTCATGCAAAGCTCGCCTCATATCACAGATTTAACTACAATAGCAGTTAAATACCTGAGGTGAGTACGAGCGAATTGGTTTCTATTGAACAACATCAAGGGGGTGAAAACACCCTATTAGTCAATGTGTCGGTACAGTTGCTGGATGATCTTGATGCTGAAGAATTTCAATTGCTTGCAAAATCTGCCGGCGCCAACATTCAAGAGATTATTCCTGCTCAGCGCATAAAACCCGATCCAAAATTTTTTATTGGTTCAGGTAAAGCGGAAGAAATTGCATTGCGCGTTGAAGAACTTGAAATTGAACTGGTTATTTTTAACCATGCACTCTCGCCTGCACAAAAACGAAATTTAGAAAAAATTTTAAAATGTCGTGTCATTGACCGCACCGGTCTTATTCTGGATATTTTTGCTCAGCGCGCGCGTACTCACGAAGGCAAACTACAAGTTGAATTGGCGCAGCTTGAATATTTATCGACTCGATTGGTCGGTGGATGGACCAACTTGAGCCGTCAAAAAGGCGGTATTGGCTTGCGTGGGCCGGGTGAATCGCAACTTGAAACAGATCGTCGTTTACTGCGCGTGCGCATGGGGCAACTAAAAACTAAGCTTGAAAAAGTACGTCAAACGCGGATTCAAGGTCGCGCGGCACGTAAAAAGGCAGATATTCCCACGGTATCGTTGGTGGGATATACCAATGCGGGTAAATCAAGCTTATTTAATATTTTAGCCCGCAGCGATGTTTATGCAGCAGACCAATTGTTTGCAACTTTAGACCCGACCTTACGCCGGCTTAATTGGGATGGTATTGGCACCTTGGTTTTGGCCGATACGGTTGGTTTTGTGCGCAATTTATCTCACTCTTTAGTCGAATCTTTTAAAGCCACTTTAGAAGAAACCCTTGAAGCGACACTGTTGTTACACGTGATTGATAGCAGTAGCCCAGACATGCTAGAGCAAATTGATGCCGTTGAAAAAGTGCTCAATGAAATTGGTGTAGATGTGCCCATTTTAAGAGTCTATAACAAAATTGATTGTAGTGGCGAGGCAGATAAAATCATTTATGCAGCGCCCGATGTGCCCGATCGCGTCTATGTTTCAGCGCATACAGGACAAGGCCTGCCGCTATTACGCCAAGCCGTTCAAGAAAGTTTAATGGGTCAAATTCAGTCATTTACACTGCAATTAAAACCCATTTACGGCAAGCTGCGCACACAACTTTATAATTTGAATGTGATTCAATCGGAACAATATGACGATGAAGGCAATTTAGTTTTAGAAATTATGATTGCCCCACACAAGCTTAAAGAAATCATCCAAAAGTTAAATTTATCCTTAGATGAAATTTTAGGTGAACGCGCCAGTCAGTTCAAACGCCCACTAGAGCCGTTTGAAATTTAAGCCGATATGGAGTAAAACTGAACAGGATTAGATTAAATACAATATCTCTGTGAAGTGATACATGAATGGAATAACTAAAATAGATTGGCAAGCCTGGATTGGCAACATTAGCTTAATTATTATTTTTAGAGAAGCTGCTCTTTGGGTCATGACCAAACTGCAGTTTCCCGAATTGGGAAATTTGGTCGGCTTAATTTCCTTACTTTTATGTATGCTGATTTGGCGAAAATTCAAACCGATTTCGCTACGCCTTGTCGATACCAACAATAAAATTATGCGCGAAAGTGCTTTTGCCTTTTTACCGGTCTGTGCAGGTTCATTGCTAACTTTAGTCCATATGGGTAAGGAAATTCCATTGTTTTTATTCATTTTATGCGTCAGCACCCTTATTCCATTATGGGTCTATGCCAAAATGTCTAAGCACTGGCTATAACAAGGAGCAATATCGTGTTACTTATCATTGAATCCTTTTTCATCACTTTTATTTGCTACTTCATTGCCAAACGCCTGAGCCGTTATTTTTCTCGTGTACCGGTATTGGTGCTTGGAATGTTTTGTGTGATTGCCATGCTTACACTGGTCAGACTGCCTTATGATGCATATTCACAAGGCACGCACGATATTTTTGGGCGCTTATTGGGCTATGTGACAGTGGCCTTAGCCATTCCTTTGGCGACCATGCGCTATGACGATTTACCGTTAAAATCACTCTCAGGCATTTTATGTTTTGCAAGCCTCAGTGCGGTGGTGCTACCAGTCAGTTTGGCCTATGTTTTACATATGGCGCATCCAACCATTTTGGCTTTTACCACCCGTGCAGTCACCACACCGATTGCCATTAATATTGCAAATTTAGTCGGCTCGCCGGTCAGTTTGGTCATCTTAATTGTGATTTTATCGGGCTTAATCGGTGCAAGCTTCTCATCGCTAATTTTAAAAAATATTCACGATGAACGTGCGTCAGGCTTAGCTTTAGGGCTTGCAGCGCATGCCATTGGCACGGTTCAAGCATGGCAACGCGGCCCTGTGGCAGGACGTTATGCCGCATTTGGCATGGCTGTAAATGGCGTGTTTACCGCCATTTGGCTGCCCTTGGCATTTCATTTATTGCAATAGCTGACATATACATGATCTGTATGCATATGTAATTCAAAAGAATACTATAACGAGGATAAAAAAAATGAAATCTAAAATACTCTTCAGCCTTTTTGTTTTGATCTTGGGTGGTAACAGCGCTGTTTATGCTGCAGATATTCAAGGGGTTTGGAAAAATATCGATGATAAAACCGGTTCAGCCAAAGCCCTGATTCAAATTAGCCAAACGGCAAGCGGTGTGTACAGCGGAAAAATTGTAAAAATCACCCCGCGCCCCGACTATACGCCCAAAGAAACGTGTGTCAATTGTCCTGCACCCTTTACCAATAAGCCGATTTTAGGTTTAGAAATTATTCAAAACCTTCAAGATGTTGGCAATAATTCATTCGATTATGGCAAAGTCTTAGACCCACTTACGGGGAAAATCTATACCGTTAAAGCACGTTTAAGCCCAAATGGAAAAATATTATTCCTTCGCGGATATTTAGGCATTTCTGCTTTAGGCCGCAGCCAAACATGGATTCGAGATTAAGCATTAAATTGTAAGATTACGTTGTTGCATGCTCACTATAAAATATAAACCAAAAGTTTATTTTAACTGCAAAAACGTAAATTGGATTGCAGATTACATAAAGATTGCTGCAATGTTTGTTTAAGTAGAGATCTGCATAATCAATAAAACATGGGCGGCTGCTTACCATCAAACTCAGCAGCTCAATCTCAGTTTCATGACTGAGCTAAAAACTGTGCATGAAATTGAATATGCGCTTCGATGAAACTTGCAATAAAGTAATAGCTATGATCGTATCCTTCTCGCATGTTCAGCGTGATCGGATAGTTTTTCTCTTGGCAGGCCTTTGCTAAAAGTTCAGGTTTAAGCTGTTCTGCTAAGAAGGTATCTTCTGTGCCTTGATCGACCAGAATAGGCAAACGCATCGAACTGGCTTGAATCAACTGCACCGCATCGTACTCGGCCCACAGCGCTTGGTCTTCGCCCAAATAAGCAGTGAAGGCTTTTTGGCCCCAAGGCACTTGGGTTGGTGCAACAATCGGTGAAAATGCAGAAATGCTCTTGTAGATATCTGGATTTCTTAAACCAATCACTAATGCACCATGTCCACCCGCACTATGCCCCATAATGCTTTGCACTTTATTGGTCGGGAAGTTTTGGTCAACTAAGTTGCGTAGTTCATCCACAATATAATCATACATTTTATAATGGTCTGACCACGGCTGCTGCGTTGCATTGACATAAAAGCCTGCACCTTGGCCTAAGTCATAGGCAGCATCGTCCGCAATGTTATCGCCTCTCGGGCTAGTATCGGGTGCAACAATAATAACTTGGTGCTCGGCTGCATATTTTTGCGCACCAGCTTTGGTAATAAAGTTTTGTTCGTTACAGGTTAAGCCCGACAGCCAATACACAACAGGTAATTTTTGATGGTCTTGATGCGGTGGAATATAAATTGAAAACTTCATGTCGCACTGAAGTACGTTTGAATGGTGTTGATAGACTTCTTGCCGACCGCCAAATGAAGCATGTCGTTCTTGTCTTTGCATGAATAAATACCCCAATCAAGTCAATAAATTATGTTGTCTAAAGCGCATTAAAATATATCGTTTTTTCGCGCTATTGTGAATGATTTACCACGGTATTTATGCTGGCAGGTGCAACGGTACTTGGCTCTGGAAACAGATGTTTTTCCAGCTGCGGAAGCATTAATTCCATATTTTTACCCAAAGACCACTGCGGTTCAGAAGGCTCAAAGCCTTGCGCATTTTCCCATTTTGCAACCGTGCTTTGTGCTTCAGTAAAGGCATCATGCAAGCTCGATTTTTCACGCATGGCCTGATCGAAGAAGGCTCGACCAAAATAGGTATAATCGGCTTCGCTGTTACAACCAAAAGATGAGCGATCGGCTGCCGATGCAGTAATCACCAAAGTATTATCCGACTGCAATGCAGAAACAAAACTGCCAGAATAACATGCTGAAATCACAATCACACGCCAACGAATGCCCGATTTATCTAAGGCCTCACGCAGCCATTTTGGATCGACTTGTTTTAAATCAATCGGTGCATTTTCTAATTCAAAATGGTTCGGCTCGCCATGCGATGTCATATATAAAAATAGCACATCACTTTCTTTATTCATTTGCTGTGCAATGCGATTTAATGCCATTTGAATGCTGGTTTTCGAAGCAATCGGTAACGTGGTGCGTGTATCTGGATTATTCACCAACGCAATCGAACGACCAAAAGTTCCAAAACGTGTATCAAATTGCGACTTAATCCGTTGTATTTCAGAACTAAATACCGAATCGTAACTGTCACCGGCCACACCTAGAAAATACCAATGAGTTTCGGAAAAATCGCCAAATTGGACTTGTTCTAAGGCTTTGGTTAATAAGTTGGGCTGGGCATAAAAAGCATCTTCAGCAAGAGTTGGCGCAACATCGTCCACTTTCCAAATCGGTTCATTTTTTACCGACATTTGCCAAACCACCAAAGTACAAATGGTGGCAAACATAATTAATGCGCGCTCCCACCACGGCCATTTCAGCTCACGCGAGAACACCCAAATAACTGCCAAACTTTGCCAAACAAACAGCACCATAAATAAGTTAGGCAAAATGTTATAGATGCTGTCTGGCAAGAAATCTAAATAACCCTGATTACCAAGGTACTGCAAAATACTTTGAATGAATAATATATTGGCGTCTAAAACCAACCACAATAAAGCGGGAACGAGCATTAACCGTGGATTATTGGTTCGCTGAGATAAAAAGATCCCAACAATTAAGGCAATAAACGGCCACAGCGCATAACTGACTAACCCCTGAGAATTAAAATGCCCGACCTGCCCTGCAACTAACCAACTAAATAAGGTATTAACGCCTGCGGCAATCGCCCCCCAAAAAATCAGCTGAAAGATAGAGGGATGCACAATTTGCAAGGAGCGTCTTGAACCTAAAAACAACCACAAACCAGCGTTTTGGTTACTTTTCAGGTCATGCCAAAAATTAATGGACGGTTTCAGGTCTATCATAAAGGGTCTGCTAATGCGCGAATGGGCTCTTTGCTGGTCTTAGTGTAAACTTGCATTTTTATTTCGCAATGTGATTTTAATCTCATATGCAAAATTTATGTAACTTTGCGGCATAAATCGACTTAATGCAATTCTTGATGATTAAAATAACCATCAAAACGACAGGCATCGCCTAGCCATTGATGCTGTGGAGCAGCATTATTTAGATAAACGGCATGTCTTGGACGCTTAACAATCACTTTTTTGGTAATCGCTTTTGCCAACTCTAGTAAATGATCGCCCAAATCCATTTCTCCATGTTCTGGCAATAACATGTGCAATAACTGCATTTGTTTTTTCACCTGCGCCTGTTTTTTAATTGCATTTTGGTTTTGGTCACGTTGCGGAAACATCGGGTCTAAATAGACCACATCAAAATCTGTTTGTTGCTGCTGCAAATGCTGTAAATATTGTGCTGAATCGGCATGAATTAAATGAATATTGGCCACAATGGGCGCCAAATAGGTATCTTGCATGGCACGGCGATGATTGTCTTCCAATAATGCAAATAACACAGGATGGCGCTCGACTAGCGTAACATTTGCCCCAAAGCGCGCCATCAACAAGGTGTCGTGTCCTAAGCCTGCAGTTGCATCCAACAGTTTTGGTTTTTCATTGCACTGACACGCCCGAGCCAACATTTCGGTTTTTAAAGTGGCGCGTTTTAAACGTGGAATTTCGGCCAACCAATTCGGTTGCATTTTCATGCCTTGGGCACTCAGACTCAAGCCTTCTTGGTCTAAAACTAACGCCATCTCGGGGTTTAATCGTAAAAATTTGGCATTAATTTTTTCAGTCATTACCGGCTGAATGGTTACATTCAGCTCGGCTAATCGCGATTGAAGCGCAGCCACTTGTGCTTCACATTCAGGCAGATACCAACATTGAAAATGCATTACCAATGTACCCAACCTGTCCACCAAGTGATTAAAATTAAGAGACCAAAAATAATTCGATAATAAGCAAATACGCTAAAGTCGTGACGCGATACGTAGCGAATTAAGGCACGAATCACCAATAAAGCCGAAATAAATGCCACAATAATGCCCACACCGAGCACTTCATAATCGTGACCAGTTAATTGGTGGCGCATCTTAAATAAGTCTAATAGCCCCGCCCCCATTAAAACCGGAATCCCTAAAAAGAATGAGAATTCAGCGGCAGCTTTACGTGAAACACCCAGAAATAACGAACCGATAATGGTTGAACCTGAACGTGATGTACCCGGAATAAGTGCCAAACATTGAATTAAACCAATTAGGCTGGCTTGTTTAAAACTTAAATTTTCAACTTCATTACAGGTGGTTGTATGCGCTCGGCGCTCGGCCCATAGAATAATAAAACCACCGACAATTAAAGCCAATGCCACTGTCACTGCATTAAATAAATAAGCTTTTACCGTTTCACCGATGGTCAAACCAATGATCATAATGGGAATAGTGGCAACAATTAAATTTAAACTTAAACGGCGGCCTTGTGCATCGCCTGTTAAGGCACCAATCAATGCACCCCAAAGTTTGCCCCAATATTCATAAATCACCGCTGCAATTGCACCAATCTGCACAGCAACTGCAAACATATCGCGTTTTTCAGGTGTCCAAAAATCGAGTAATTGACCGGCTAGAATTAAATGTCCTGTACTTGAAATCGGAAGAAATTCTGTAATCCCTTCTACAAGCCCCATAATGGCGGCTTTAAACAGTAAAATTAAATCCATAGAGATTCCTAATTAAGGCTTGCCCTGCTCTGGAATTTTTTTCCAAGCGTTGTCGCGTAAATAAACAGGTAAGGCTTGTTCCGCACTGACCCAGTGTTGTTGTTTTGCAAGTTCAATTGCAATTGAAGCAATGTCTTGTGCTGTGGGGGTGATATCGCCAAACGTGTTTTCGGGCTGCAGCAAATGCGCCCCAGACCCCACCACAGTAAATTGTATTTCGGCTTGAGCAGCAGCATAACTGAGTAATTTTTCTTCGCTCACGGCTTGCATGATGCCGTGCGCATCTAACACAAAGTTGGCAATATAAACCTCTTGCATACGCGCATCTAAAACAGCTGTGACTTGTGTTAATTGTTGTAGTCGGTAGGCCGCTTGCGCTAAAGCTTGTAGGGTTGAAACTGCAACCACAGGAAGATCATTGGCCCATGCTAAGGCTTGGGTGACGGCAGCATTAATGCGCACGCCACTAAATGAGCCCGGCCCACGACTAAATGCAATTACATCTAATTGACTGGTTTGCCAATCATTTTGCTGTAAACCTTGTTCAATCAAAGGAAGTAAGGTTCTCGTTTGTGCCTTTGCTTGATTGTCCAATTGGAAAAAGACCGGTTGATCGTCATTGACTAGACAAACCGAACACTGCTCATTGGCTGTTTCAAGGGCCAGCAACTTCATGTGTAACCTACATTTAAAAAAACTAAAAAACCCATCTATGATACTCTAGTTCACTTAAGCTTCGGCAATTTTTGCACACAGAAATACAAAAATTCTCACGCCTTGATCTCTTTAATTTTGGTGGGGAAACCAGTACGGTTCTAAGTTTAAATATTTTTCAAAGTGTGACGCATAATGCAACGCGCTTTGTTTAAGTTTCGCTTCACCAAGCGCATCGACACTGCGGATAATTTTACCCGGCGAACCCATAACCACCGAGTTATCCGGAATTACTTTGCCTTCAGGAATTAACGCATTGGCACCAATAATGCAGTTTTTGCCAATGATGGCATGATTTAGAATCACCGCATTCATGCCAATTAAGCTATTGTCACCAATTTGGCAACCATGCAACATGGCTTTATGCCCAACCGTTACATAATCGCCAATCACTAATTCTAGCTCGGCATCGTTATGTAAAACCGCGTTATCTTGCACATTGCTATAATTGCCAATGCGAATGGGGCTGTTGTCTCCCCGAATCACTACACCAAACCAAATACTGACTTTTTTACCCAGTTGTACTTGGCCAATCACCGTTGCATTATCGGCAATCCAACCATCCCAAGGTTGTACAGTGGTGGTCGGCGCATAACCTTCTAATTTATACATCATGCTGTTGTCCTTATTGTTTTTGTGCAAAATCGATATGGCGCGCATTCAATAAAAATGGCCAATCCTTTTCATAGCTTAAACCATATTTAAATAAGCTGACTAAAATACGTGCCGTTAAGCCCCAAACAATTTCATCTTCCACACACATGCTTGGAAAATACAGCGTTTGCTGGGCATATTGCACCGCATGCGGTATGGGCTGTGCCTCCATAAGCTGCTGTAAAGATGCAAAAAAAATCCGGTCGATTTCTGTGGGCTGTGCAATTAAGTTAAGTTGACTTGGAATTAAGCCAACAATGGGTTTTACACTAATACCGCTACGCACATGTTCAATTGGCAAATCACCAATAATGTGTACATCTTGTGCATGTAAACCGGTTTCTTCTTGTGCTTCACGTAAAGCGACTGCAATATTATTGGCATCGGTTGGGTCACGCTTTCCACCGGGGAAAGACACCTCGCCTGCGTGACTAGACAATAATAGCGAACGTCGTGTGAGTAATACTTTAGGATTCGCTTCTTGCGTAATGGCCACCAATACCGCCGCCTGTGCAGGCTCGATGCGCTTGGCAAAACGCAACTGCTGCTGTAAGTGCTGTACCAAATTTTGTTGCTGCATCGTTACCATCCCTGTCGATATTTTCTGCACCCGATGAGAAAGGATGTCAAAATCACTTTTTTCAGTTATGCTGAATCATCTTTCGCTATTCTGCACTTATTATGAACTGCTGTGTAAAATGTGGACAGCCTACCGCTGAAAAAATTCCGCTTGGCGACAGCAAACTGCGCCAAGTTTGTACACATTGTGGCAATATTCATTATGAAAATCCCAAGGTGATCTGTGGTGCTTTGGTAACATGGCAAGACAAAGTCTTACTGTGCCGTCGTGCTATTGAACCGCGTTATGGATTATGGACACTCCCTGCTGGATATATGGAATTGTTCGAAACCATGGAGCAAGGCGCAGTACGCGAAACATGGGAAGAAGCTGAAGCGAAAATTGATATTCAATCTTTATATTGTATGTATAACATTCCACGGATTGGACAAATTTATGTGCTGTTTAAAGCCGATTTAATCAATGGCGAATTTGGTGCCGGCCCAGAAACCATCGAATGCCGTTTATTTGAAGAACACGAAATTCCTTGGGCAGATTTAGCCTTTCCAAGTGTGCAACATACGCTCAAACATTATTTTGAAGACCGTAAACATAACCATTTCCCAATGCATTTAGAGAGCATCGGTTCACGAATAGACGAAACAGGTTAATTTGCCTGTTTCATCTATTCGTATAAAACCGATTGGTTAGGCCAGTAAAGATTGATTCTATCGCCAATTTAATTCACTATTTCGCTTTCTGTTGTTTGGCCAATTGGCGTTAAAACATGTCTTGCACTTTTACATTCACTCAAGAACTCCCACAGCTCAAGCATTTTAGTGCGGCTGATATTTTGCAGCGTTTAAGTACCTTAGATGGGCTGATCTATTTACACGACCACGGGCAAGCCGTGATTGGATTTTTTCCGCAGCAATATCAAATTACCCAACACGACACGCAGCAATTTATTCGCCAAAGCGATTTGAGTTATCGAGCATCGAGTACAGCCGAACTTTGGCAAGATTGGATACAGTGCGATGCTGCAACTGCACCGAAAACCAATCCCCAAACCCAGTTTCAGGGCGGTTGGATGGGTTTTATTGGCTATGATTATGCCGCCAAACAAAATGTGCATGCGCCACAACAGCAGCAACCTGCGGTTTATTTAGGTAAATATTTATCGTTTTTAAAATATGCACAAAACACATGGACTTTTTATAGCTTAGAAGAAAATGCCGCCGATATTTATGACAAATTAATCACTTACCTAGAAAAAAGCCCCAATCAAAATACGTTTCAGATCACCATACCTTGCACAGCACGTTGGTCAAAAACAGAATACGTTGCTGCATTTAACCGCGTGATTGACTATATTCGTGCCGGCGATTGCTATCAAATTAATTTAACTCAACAATTTATGGGGCAAGCGCAAGGGGCATTAGTTGAAACGGCTGAACAGTTTTGGCAGCTGACTCACGCGCCTTACGCAGGCTATTTGCGCGTTGCCGATTTTGAATTACTTAGCTGTTCGCCTGAGCTTTTTATCGAGTTTAAAAATAATCAACAGATTGTGACACGGCCCATTAAAGGCACCATGCCCCGCCACAGCAATCCCATTCAAGATGAACTTTCGAAGCAAACATTGCAATCGTCCCTAAAAGATCAGGCAGAAAATGTCATGATTGTAGATCTTTTGCGTAACGATTTAAGCATATTTGCCGAAATTGGCTCGGTCAAAACCAATCAATTATTTGAAATTGAAAGTTTTGAGCAAGTGCACCACATGGTGAGTGAGGTAGAAGCGACCCTCAAAGCAGATGTTCAACCTATGCAAATGTTATTGCAAGCATTGCCAGGTGGCTCGATTACCGGCGCGCCCAAAATTCGTGCCATGCAAATTATTGCTGAATTAGAACAGCAAGCCCGTGGCGCGTATTGTGGCTCCTTAGGCTATTTTAATCTGAATGGCACGGGGCGTTGGAACATTTTAATTCGTTCTATTCAAAAATATCAGCAAGATATTTCGATGTGGGCTGGCGGCGGCATTACCATTGCATCGAATGCCGAAGCTGAATATCAAGAATGTTTTGATAAAATTTCAGCCATGTTAAATTTACTGAATACATGGCACAAAGAAGCATAAACATAAAAAACTCGCCACATTGGGCGAGTTTTTAATTCAAGCAACTCTTATTAAAGCTGCTTTAAGGTTTCCACTAAACGTTGATTTTGCTCTGAGGTACCTACAGTAATTCGTAAATATTGATCAATCCGTGGTTTATTAAAGTAACGCACAATAATGCCCTGCTCACGCAACAATTGCGCTAATTCTGCGGCATTTTGTGTACTGTGCTTGGCAAAAATAAAGTTGGCTTTTGATGGCAACACCTCAAAACCCAGCGCAGTTAAATCAGCCACCAAATCTTCACGACAGTCGATAACTTTTTGGCAATGCTCAATAAAATACGCCTGATCTTCAAAAGACGCTACCGCAGCAGCAATGGCCAAGCGGTCAATCGGATACGAGTTAAAACTATTTTTTACCGCCTCAAGCGCGGCAATTAAATGCGGTTGCGCAATCGCGTATCCGACACGTAAGCCTGCCAAAGAACGAGATTTTGAAGTGGTTTGACAGACCACCAAATTCTCATAACGATTTACCAAACTGACCGCAGATTCTGCGCCAAAATCGACATAGGCTTCATCAATCACCACCACGCGGTCGGCATTTAACTGGAGCAATTGTTCAATTTTGTCTAACGATAAAGCAATACTGGTGGGCGCATTCGGATTTGCAATAATCACACCACCATTTGCAATAGCATAATCTTGCACATCAATTTCAAAATCGGCATTTAAAGCGATTTTTTTGCTTTGAATCGCAAAAAATTGGCTATACACGGGATAAAAGCTATACGAAATATCAGGCGTTAAAATGGGCAGATCTTGAATAAAAAAGGCTTTAAAAATATGTGCCAGAACTTCATCTGAACCATTGCCGATAAAAATATGATCGACCAAAACGCCTTGTTGCTGTGCAATCGCCTGCTTTAAAGCCGATGCGTCAGGATCGGGATACAAGCGTAAGATATCCGCATTATTTTCTAAAATAGCCTGCACCGCAGCAACCACTTTTGGTGAAGGTGGATACGGATTCTCATTGGTATTTAATTTAAGTAAATTTTGAATTTTAGGTTGTTCACCTGGAACATACGGCTCAAGTTCACGCACTTCTGGACTCCAAAAGCGCATTTTTTCAGTGGTTGTCATGCTTTTTTCTCGTGCATAGGGCTGTCATTCAGCCCCGCTTATGGGTTTAATTGGGCTGATAACGGTAGCGTGCTGAACGTGCATGCGCATCGAGGTTTTCTTGTTGTGCCAAAATATCGGCCGTTCTGGCTAAGGTTTTTACCCCTTCTGGCGTACACATAATAATGCTTGAACGCTTTTGAAAGTCATAGACCCCCAAAGGTGATGAAAAGCGTGCGGTGCCCGATGTCGGTAAAACGTGATTCGGCCCAGCACAATAATCACCAATGGCTTCTGGAGTATGTCGCCCCATAAATATTGCACCGGCATGGCGAATCTCTTGGCTCATGGCTTCAGCATCGTCTAAACACAATTCTAAGTGTTCTGGTGCAACCTGATTAATCAGTTCAATAGCTTCATCGCGATCTTTTACTAAAACCAATGCACCGCGGTTTGCAATAGAAGTGCGGGCAATTTCAGCCTTTGGTAATGTGGATAAATGCGCCTCAATGGCTTCACTCACGGCATTTAAGAACTGTTCGTCTGGCGTGATTAAAATGGCCTGCGCAACAGTGTCATGCTCGGCTTGCGATAAAACATCCATTGCAATCCATTCTGGATTGTTTTGTCCTTCGGCATAGACCAAAATTTCTGATGGCCCCGCAATCATATCAATTCCGACTTGACCGAACACGGCACGTTTTGCAGCAGCAACGTAACGGTTACCCGGCCCCGTAATTTTATCCACCCGAGGCACCGTTGCAGTGCCGTAAGCCAATGCCGCCACCGCTTGGGCACCACCAATGGTAAACACGCGGTGCACACCGGCTAAGTAGGCTGCCGCCAACACCAATGGATTGAGCTCACCATTTGGTGCAGGAACCACCATAATAATTTCTGCAACACCAGCAACATGCGCCGGCACGGCATTCATCAGCACTGAAGATGGATACGACGCCAAACCACCCGGAACATAAATCCCGACTCGGTCTAAAGGTGTGACTTTTTGCCCTAATGTATTGCCCAAGTCATCAACATAAGTCCAGCCGTCTTGCTTTTGTGCTTCATGAAAACTACGCACACGTGCCGCAGCCAGTTCAAGTGCCCCTCGAACGTCGGAATCTAGGCCTTCAAAAGCATTTTTTAGCTGTTCTTGTGATAATTCTAAGTCTGAAAATTGATGTGCGGGATGTCGATCGAACTGCTGGGTCAGTTTTAGCACATGTGCATCGCCATATTGACGAACATCTGCAATAATTTGGTCTACAGTTTTAAGCAGTTCTAGATCATTAACCGTTTCAAACGCCAAAAGTTCGCTAAAGGCTTGTTGAAAGTTTTGATCTTGAGTCGATAAACGGCGCATCAATTTACCCACAAGGTATTAAACAAAGAGGCTTTAGTGTACATTGTTTCATACAGATTGTGGGCAACATCTCTTGCAAATAATTCATTGAAAATTACGCTGGTCATTATATAAAAAACCGCCATTTGGCGGTTTTTTATATTAAAGCAATGAATTAATCTTGGCGTGCTTTGACGGCGTGTTCAAGCTGCACCAAAATTGGATTTAGCAAGGCATGTTTGCGTTTAAAACTGGCTTTATTGACAATTAAACGTGAAGAGACTTTGCAAATCTCTTCTAATGGCTCTAAACCATTGGCGCGTAAGGTGTTGCCTGTATCTACAACATCGACAATATAGTCACCCAAGCCCACCAAAGGCGCCAGTTCCATTGAACCATATAATTTAATCACATCAACTTGCTCGCCTAAACTTGCATAATATTGACGGGTTAAATTTACATATTTGGTTGCAATTTTTAAGCGCCCTTTAGGACGAACCATGCCCACTTTTCCTGCAGTCATTAAACGGCAATTGGCAATTTTTAAATCTAAAGGTTCATAAACGTTTTGAGCACCATGCTCCATTAACACGTCTTTTCCTGCCACACCAATATCTGCCGCACCATTTTCAACGTAAGTTGGCACATCCGAAGCACGTAAAATTAAAATACGAACATCTTTATGCGTGGTGGGAAAAATCAGCTTGCGCGATTTATCAGGATCTTCGAGTAAGTTAATGCCCGCAGTTTCAAGTAAAGGCAATGTTTCTTTTAAAATACGACCTTTACTCAGCGCCAAAGTTAAACCATGATCAAAATCTCCCATTACATCAAAATTCGGATCATCGTTTCTGAACGTGTTCATGCTTTACTCACTTACTCGCTTAATTTGTGCGCCAAGACCTTGTAATTTCGCTTCAATATCTTCGTAACCTCGATCGATATGATAAATACGATCAATCAAGGTTTCGCCTTCAGCTGCCAAGGCCGCCAAAACCAAAGAAAAAGAAGCACGTAAATCGGTTGCCATTACTGGTGCTGCAGAAAGTTTATCTACACCTGTAACCACCGCATCATTACCTTCAACCTGAATATTGGCACCCATACGTGACAACTCAGGGACATGCATAAAACGGTTTTCAAAAATGGTTTCTGAAATGGTTGCAAAACCACGACCAATAGCATTTACCGCCATTAATTGCGCTTGCATATCGGTTGGAAAATCGGGATGTGGTAAGGTACGAAAACTCACCGCTTTCGGGCGTTTACCCATCATATCCAGTTCAATCCAGTCATCACCACGGGTGACTTCCGCGCCCATTTCTTCAAATTTTTCAAGCACACATTCTAATAATGCAGGATCGGTATGCGTGGTTTTAACTCGGCCACCAGTCATTGCTGCCGCAGCCAAATACGAACCTGTTTCAATGCGGTCTGCCACCACTGAATATTCACAGCCTTGTAGTTTTTCAACGCCCGTAACCACCAAGGTATCGGTGTCTAAACCTTCAATTTTGGCACCCATTTTAATTAACATGTGGGCTAAATCGGTAATTTCAGGTTCTCGCGCGGCATTACGAATAGTGGTAATACCTTCAGCTAAAGTGGCCGCGATTAAGATGTTTTCTGTACCGCCAACAGTGACCATATCAAAAACGACTTCAGCGCCTTTTAAACGCCCATCGACTTTGGCATTCACATAACCATTTTCAACTTCAATTTGTGCACCTAAAGCTTCTAAAGCTTTGAGATGTTGATCGACAGGACGTGAACCAATGGCACAACCACCAGGCAAAGATACTTTCGCTTCGCCATAACGTGCCAATAGCGGACCCAAAACCAAAATAGAAGCGCGCATGGTTTTTACCAATTCATACGGTGCAAATTGGTTATTTAAAGTCGATGCATCAGAATGGACTGTATCGCCTGCATAGCTAATCGTGATTCCCATACCGCCAATCAATTTAACCAAAGTATTGACGTCTTTTAAATTCGGTACATTACGTAACGTCATTGGGGTTTCAGCAAGAATCATTGCTGCAAGTAAAGGAAGCGCTGCATTCTTTGCACCAGAAATACGAACTTCACCTTCGAGAGTGTTACCACCTTGAATTAAAAACTTATCCATTTAACTTTTAAGCTCCGAATAAACTTGCTTTACGCCATTCTTCTTTGGTCATGGCACGGATGGTCACCGCGTGAACCTCACCACTTGCAATATAGTCATTTAACGGAGCGTATACTGCCTGTTGACGTGCGACAGGACGTTTTTCTTGAAAAAGATCATCTACAATACGTAGGTCAAATTTGCCTGCTTGTCCAGTCACTGCAACATCTGCTTCAGGAAAAGCTGCCTTTAAAATTTCAGTGAGTTGTTCGCTATTCATTTCAAAAGACCTCGGTTATGACCTACGTTAAAAACCGCCTATTTTACTATAGATAGATCAAAAACAGAATTGATTATATAAAGCAAAAACACAATAAAAAAAGAGGCTATAAAAACCTCTTTTTAAACAGATAAAATCGACTACACCGGCAAAATCACCGCAGGATAGATCATTTTCATCCGCCGATATTTTGCAAGTTGTTTTTTCATTTTTTCAGCGAGTTTGGCAATCGAGGTGTACATATCATCTGCGCTCGCCTGTGCAAAAAATTCTACACCTGGCAGCCGAATAATCGCTTCGGCAACATGATTGGCACTGCCTTTGTGGGATCTTTTATCAATTTGATGATCTTTAGATAACTTCACTTGCATGCTATTTACTTGATCAAAATGCTTCATCATCTGATTAAATTTAAAGCGAATATTTTCTTCAATGGCAGGTGTAATACTGAGATGGTGTCCATGAATGACCAATTGCATAATTCAATTTCTCCTGTGCTAAAAATAACAGGCCCATAATTATAAAAACCTAATTAATCATGGGGTTAGTCTTCCTTGTAAAATTCACATCATTGTCAAAATGACTCTTTAGAATTAACAAATTTAGCAGATCAAATCAATATTTTTCTGTCAGAAGATGATGGAATATGTAACGACTCACGATATTTGGCCACCGTTCTTCGCGCAACATCAATGCCTTCATCTTTTAATAAATTGGCAATTGTATTGTCAGACAATGGCTTACGCGGATTTTCTGCCGCAATTAATTTTTTAATCATGGCACGAATGGCTGTCGATGAACATTCGCCACCAGAGGTGGTGCCCACATGACTTGAAAAAAAGTATTTCAGCTCGAATAAACCGCGTGGGGTCAAGATATATTTATTGGTGGTCACCCGCGAAACGGTTGATTCGTGTAACTCAACTTCATCGGCCACATCGCGTAGAACCAAAGGTCGCATGGCTTCTGGACCTTGTTCTAAAAACGCTTTTTGATGGGTTACAATACAACTGGCCACCTTCAACAGCGTTTTATGACGTTCATCAATACTCTTAATAAAGTTTTTGGCTTCGAGCATTTGATTTCTGAGATATTGATTATCGGCACTTTGGTCTGCACGGCGAATCATACTTGAATAAAATGAATTAATTCTAAGTTTTGGCACAATGTCGGGATTCAACTGAACCTGCCAATGATCTGCCTTTTTCATCACCACAACATCGGGAATTTGATATTCCGCATCGGCAGATAAAAAATCACTGCCGGGATACGGCTTTAAATTTTTCATTAATACAATAGCGGCTTTTAATTGCTCAGCAGTCAGACCGGTTTGTTTCATCAATTTATTTAAATCATTGGCAACCAAAAGTGGATAAAACGCCAATAATTTTAACGCATCGGTTTTATATGGGGTTGAATCGGGCAGGCTTTCTAACTGAACGTGTAAACATTCGGCTAAATTGCGAGAGCCCACGCCAACGGGGTCTAAGCGTTGTAAATATTTCAGTACCGCCAGAACTTCATCATCTTCAACGTCACTGTCTAAATCGGCATCGGCCAATAGATGTTGCACCGATGCTGTAATTTCAGAAATTTCAGCATCTAAAAAACCTTTTTCATCTAAAGCATCGACAATGCAATAAGCAATTAATGTGTCGATTTGAGAAAAATGCAATAAATTAATTTGCCCAAGCATATGGTCTTTTAAGCTAGAAGCGCTTTGGCGATTATCTTCTCGTTCCTCAAAGTCGGCACTACCGAGCGATGTCGATTGATGGGTGTAGATATCGTTCCAGTCGGTATCTACAGGTAGGTCATCGGGTAAATAGTCAGCATTGAGCTCGTTGGTTAAATCTTTTTTGTCATATTCTTGTTCGGTATTGGCGGTGCTTTCAGTGGAATTGCTAATTTCTTCTATTTTTTCTAATAACGGATTACTCTCTAACTGAATTTGTATTTCTTGCTCTAATTCTAAACTGGAAAGCTGGAGTAAACGAATAGCTTGTTGTAATTGCGGAGTCAGCGATAATGAGTTTGAAAGTTTTAATCCTACCGATAACTTCATTACACCACCCTTACAGTCCTAAAGCAATTTCTATGCCGTGAACATGTTTTATAGCATATAGTTATCGAAAAACATACACACTATAAGGAATTATCTCGGCGCTCATCAGTCATTTTTTAATCTTATTTATTTCTATGCCCTACTTCAACTCAATTGATGTAAAAAAGTTACCCCGACTTGACCGTCTAAATTGAACAAAATTATTATCGGCTCATTGTGATTATTTTGAGAATATAGCCTTGTTTAGCCCTTTAAAAACAAAAAAATTAACCTACGGCTTCGTGCTGCTTGCGAGTACAACTTTGGTGGGTTGCAACAGTCTTGGTCCAACGAGTGGTTCGGTTACAACGCGCTCACTCAAATTATCTTCGGGATTACAAAAAGCATATGCGGTTGCGCCAAGTAAAGCCATGCGTTTGTCGCCCATGATTATTCAAAGTGCAGACCAATATCAAATTCCCCCACTTTTGGTTGCCGCGCTGATTCGACAAGAATCCAATTATAATCCGAATGCGCGTTCAGGCACCGGCGCTGTGGGCTTAGCACAAATTATCCCGAGTTATTGGCAACAAAAATGTATGGGCGATTTATGGGATGAAGCCACCAATATTCGTTGTAGTGCCTATATTTTGAATCAATACTATGTGCAATCTGGCAGTTGGTTTAAGGCAACCGCCTATTATAATGTGGGCCCAACAGGTTATGAGTCGAGTTTCTGGACACGCCATAAAGCCAAAAAGTATGCCCGCCAAGTTAAACAGCACGAAAAAGAATTAAAAGCCGCGCTATAAACACTCCTGCCCAACAACAAATTAGGCAGGCAGGCATGCTTCAAGGCAATTAAAGTGATTTTAAATAGGCGACCACTTCAGTATTTTCAGCCATTTCTGCTAACTCTAAAGCGCTGTATTCACTTTTATAGGTGGCATCGGCGCCATGTTGAATAAGCAATTTCACCACAGCTAAATAGTTGTTTTCCGCAGCAGCGTGTAAGGCACTGTAGCCTTCGTCATCGGTCTGATTAGGATCAGTCCCTACGCTGAGTAGTTGTTCAATCTGTGCGGCATCACCAAGCGATGCCCAATAAACCAATTCGGGTAAATGGAGTTCATCGTCATTTTCGGGAATGGGTGAGAATGCAGTCAATTTCATGATTCAGCGCCTTTAATGAGTTGCAGGTCAATCACTAAAATAACAGTAACTGAAACATCAACCTAACATTTTAATTGCTTATGACAGTATAATAGACGTTTTTTCATCTCTGTAAAAATACATGCTTTCTTCAGTTCAATTTTTTTCTCGTTTTTCGGCTGTGACCTTACAGCGCAGCATGAGCTATGTTAAAAAAATTGATTTAAATACCCTAGAAATAAACCATGTTGGCAATGAAATTGAAATTCATGCGCAAATTTCAGGGACAAACGTGTATGAAAGCGCTATTTATTATAATGTAAAAAAACAAAAAATTATTGAAACCGACTGCTCTTGCCCTGTGGGATTTAACTGTAAACACACCGCTGCCCTAGCACAGTTATTTTATAATCAATATTTAGATAAACCCAGTGCATCGCCCATTAAAGACACGCCAGAACGCAATGAAAACCAAGTTAATTTTTGGTTGAATCAAGTCAAAAACACACTGGATAACATTGAACCGACACCCATTAATGAGCTTGAGCACGCACATCAATTTATTTATGTATTACAACAAAAACAGGCTTTAAGCTGCGATGTGTTAAAAGTGCGTCGTTTGCGCTCTGGCGAAATACGCGATGCGAAAACCTATACCATGTTTGAAAACATTCTTGAGCATCGTATTCAAATCCCGCAAGCCGAACGGCAACTTTTTCAGCGTTTGTATTATCACTCGCAAATTCAACAAAAAAATAGCGTATATCGTCCTGAACTGACCTTGCCACAGCTTCCACTAGAATTATTACAGCAATTGATTGCATCGGAAGATTGTTTTTGGCACAGCTATCGCACTGCGCCTTTAACTTGGTCTAATGAGTTGTATCAGCTAGATTTACAATGGGAAGAGAATCCAAGAACCTTGTATGAAAAGTTAGTGATTGACCTGATTCAGCCCAATGGAAGAAAGTCAACCTTAACGGCCGATGCTCAAGATTTTAAAATTTTATATACCAAACCCATTGTGGTAATTAATGTTCAGCACAGTACTGTGCACAGTTTAGAACAACAATATCCGGGCGAATTTATTCATCAAATTTTGAATATGCCTGAAATCCCCAAAGATGTGATGCTCAAAGTTAATCAAACCTTTGAAAAGTATCAAATTACCAAAAGCTTACCCAAAGCCGAAAGTGTTAAAAATCTTACGCAATTGCATGGTCAACCAAAACCGATTTTACGTTTTGGTGGACTCATTTCATCGACTTTAGCCAAAGCAACTCAGACGCTCGGTGTGGGCTTGGCGGAAATTTATTTTGAATACGCAGGCGGCGTGTGCCCTGCCAATAGCGAGCAAGCCTTTTTTTATGGCAAACAAAAAAATAAAGCGGTTTGTCAAAATCGAGACATTGCACAAGAACAAAAATATTATCAACAATTACAAAAACTTGTTCCATCTTTAACTTGGTTAAAAGACCTTGAAGATTTAAGCCATGTCAGCCAACAACACCAAGCGGTGGTCTGCGCCAAAGACAACGAGTGGATTCAAAGCTTACTGCCAACAAATCAGATTGAACAATTGGGTTGGCAAGTTGAACATTTAGCAGACAGCCCTTTCTTTTTACAACAAGCGCAGAATATTCGACTTTCGTTAAATGAATCGGAATATCAGCAAGATTGGTTTAATGTTGGCGCAAGTATTGAAGACAGTCAGGGCAATCGCTACGACTTAATTGAAATGCTTGCCAATTTGGTTCAACGGCATCCGTTTATTGTCGAGCCCGAAGCGTTAGATGATTTGGATGACTTGGGATTTTTCACCATTAAAATTGGTAAAGGTCAGCCAGATTTAGTCTTGAATGTGAAAGATATTAAGCCAATTTTGCGCTATTTAGGCAATATTTTACAACAGGATAGCACCAGTGTAGACCGCTATGATGCTGCTCAACTGATCGAATTACAACATCATTTAGGCATGCCGTGGCAAACCAATAGCCGTTTAAAAAAGTTTGCTGCACAATTAAAAACCAGTTATCAGCAGCAATTGGCTACGCCTAAAAACTTCCAAGGTGAGCTCAGAGCCTATCAACAACAAGGCTTAGGTTGGTTACAGTTTTTATGCCAAACCGAGCATGGCGGCATTTTGGCAGATGACATGGGGCTTGGCAAAACAGCGCAAACGCTCGCACATTTGCTTATGGAAAAGCAAGCTGGACACTTAGATGGTACACCCGCTTTAATTATCGCCCCGACATCATTAATGCATAACTGGTTTAAAGAAGCTGAAAAATTTACCCCAGATTTAAAGGTGCTCATTTTACAAGGTGCAAACCGTCATCAGCATTTTCAAAAGCTGAAAAACTATGACATCGTATTAAGTACCTATCCTTTACTTGCACGAGATGAAGAACATTTGTTGCAACACCAATTTCATCAATTAATTTTAGATGAAGCGCAAACCATCAAAAACCCAAATGCCAAAGCAGCACAAGTGGCACGTCAAATTAAGGCCAAACATCGCTTGTGTTTAACTGGCACACCGATGGAAAATCATTTAGGGGAACTTTGGTCGCTGTTTTATTTTTTAATGCCGGGTTTTTTATCCACTCAGCAGTTGTTTAATAAAAACTATCGTCATCCAATTGAAAAACATGGCGATCAACACGCTCGTGAAAAACTAATCAATCGGATTAAACCTTTTATTTTACGTCGCTTAAAAACCGAGGTCGCCAAAGAGCTACCCGCGAAGACCACCATTGAAGTCAATATCGACATGAATGAGCAGCAGTCTAAAATTTATGAAGCGGTTCGTGCGACCATGCAAACCAACATTCGGCAAATTATTGCAGAAAAAGGTTTTAATCGCAGTCAAATTCAAATTTTAGATGCGCTGCTTAAACTGCGCCAAGTCTGTTGCCATCCAATTTTGTTAAAGTTAGACAGTATTAAAGCTTCGCAAGCACAGTCGGCCAAACTCGATCATTTACTCGAAATGGTCACATCCATGGTGGAAGAAGGCCGTAAGATTCTTATTTTTTCACAATTTACCAGCATGTTGCAATTGATTGAGCAAAGCCTTACAACACAAGGGATTAAACACGTTAAATTGACAGGTCAAACCAAAAAACGTGATGAAGTGATTCAAGCCTTTCAAGACGGTCAAGTACCTGTATTTTTAATTAGTTTAAAAGCTGGTGGTGTTGGGCTAAATTTAACTGCCGCCGATACCGTAATTCATTATGATCCATGGTGGAACCCTGCCGCTGAGGATCAGGCCTCTGACCGTGCATGGCGAATTGGGCAAGATAAACCAGTGTTTGTGTATAAACTGATTACCAATCAAAGTATTGAAGAAAAAATTCTAGCCTTGCAAAAAAATAAGGCGCAGCTTGCTAATTCAGTATTAAGTACGGATCATGAAGGTCAAGTGAAAATTACCGAGAATGATTTAATGAAGTTGTTTGAGGGTTTCTAAATTCATTATTCAATGTTTGCGATATATATTTTTGAATACAGTAATGAATTGAATGCAAGATATAGCAGTCAGCTTAATGAATGTGATTGTGGTTAATGTTAGGAATATAAGTTATTGGCACGATTTTTTAAATACGCAATAAAAATATTAGTAATAATGATAGCTTACTTTCCAATATTCGTATAAACAAAGATTAATTATTATTTCCATCTGACAATTTAGCTCTAATTAGAGGGGCGTAATGCATAATTGTTTTAAATTGCTGATTATTAAACCCGATATCTCGCTTCCCTGTATATCCATCTACACATGAAGTAGTCATGATATTCGTTGAAGAATTTCGTTTCGCACCTACAGCACAGACATGATTTAATCCAAAAGCATGACCCATCTCATGTTCTTCTGGCGCTCGAATATGATGATTTAACCGTTCCCAATCGAGAAGAATAAAAGGCCGATTGCCATTCCTTTTGCCATGACCGTCAATATTTTTAAAACCTTGTTTTTCAGTATAGCTATCATAAATATAAATATTTATCGCATTCGGATCTCGCACCTTTGGATCATTACACGCATTAAAATAATTAGCCCAAATTTCTGAATTATAGATAAATTTACTCCGATTCAAAGCAACTAGAGCGCAGTTAGAATTTTTTATCTCATCATAAAAAGCCGCGCTTTTAAACTTAAATTTAATAATCGGAGAACGATCTTCTTTAACAAAATACCTGTTTAAAAGATTAACCTCATTTTTTAAATCTTCTAGTTTTACTCTAGAATGTGCTAAAGGGTTTGGAGTAATCATCACAAAATGAATATCAAATGGTTCATCATAATTATTCATAGTGACACACGAAGTATTTAGGGTGCTTATACCGAGTAGCAAGATAGTAAAAATATATTTCATGAACATTTACCTTTCTAATATCAGTAAAAATTTAATCATCACACAATATTTATATATAAAATATCGAATAGATATTTAAAATAGCAGTGTTCTAAATTATGTTTTAACTTAAAATACAAAAATTTTATTAAAAATAAATCATGTATTTTAAAATTTTCATGATATCTAACAACTAACAAAACAACACGAGTATTCTTTTTAAAAAATATTTTTTAAAACATCACTTAAAGTTTTAAAAAACTTCATCCTCTATAAACCAATTAACATTTTTCTCAAAAGAAATAGATTTTCTTTTTATATAAGTAATTAACTTATATAAGTTAATAGAGTTTGATGCTTTAAGCACAGTCAAACTACCATCTAATATATTACTATCTAGGTATGGTATAAAATCATCAACAGTTAAGAATGACTGCATGTTACCACTTCTTACACAATCAGAAAAAATACCACCAATTAATATTATCTTATCAAATTGATCTAATAGTAGATTATCTAGAATACTTTGGTGTAATTCCTTACTATTATCACCTAACTCTAACATATCACCCAGAATTAAAATTTTTATTTTAGCATTCCTAATATTTACTGATTCTAGCAAAGATTGTACAGAAATAGGTGAAGAGTTATATGCATCATCTATTAACTCAAAAGTTAAATTATTTTTATAACCAACTCTATTCCGATCAAATCGTCTTGGTAATGGCTTATAAAAACTAGATAGTGCATTAAATTTAGCACAATCAAAACCTAAAAAATTAAAAACTGCATACACATACACAGCATTAATTAAATCAGCATTATTTCCTTGAGGCATTCTTAATTTTATTAATTTATTATAAAAATATACTTCAACGATAGACTCAATTTTACTCAATCTAAAATTTGAAATTCTGACCTCTGTGCCATCCATTCCAACTTTAACAACATTAATATCATTTCTTATTTCGAAGTTGATGTTATCAAGCATATTATACGTATTATTAGAAATTACTAATTTACCATTTAGTCTTAGTGCCTCTATAACACTTGCTTTTTCGAGTAAAAGATCAGTTTCTGTTGGATATTTTTCTTGATGACTAAAGTTAACATCTAACAATATTGATATTGTAGGAGAAACTATTTTTATAGGAATGGATAAACTACCTATACCAGATGCTCCAGTTTCTAAAACAACATATTGTGTATTATCATTAATATTACATAAAGTACAATATACTCCCAACCATGCATTTTCATTTCCAATTGTACTTACAACATGAAAATTCATAGATAATATTTTAGAGAGCATATTTTTGACAGAACTCTTCCCTACACTACCAGTTACAACAACAACATCTCCTGTGAAAATATTTCTTTTATAACGTGCTAAATCTAACAGTACGTTCTTAACTGATGGAACATAAATAACTTTAGAATTTTTTAATTCTATATTTTTATACTTAGGATCACTCGTAATAACAAATGCACCTTTTTGTAATGCCTTGTCGATAAGATGTAAATTCTCACTCCCAACTTTCCAATGAAAATATAAATGATTCATAGATAAACCATCTACATAAATACTAAAATTTAAAATCTTCGTATTATGATAACTTGCATCAATATAAGAGTTAATTTTAGTGATTTCAACTATCTCAAGTAGAGTCAGATTCAACATTAATACTTCACCTCTAAATAATGCCCATATTTATCTATATTTTTTGTTAAATTTTCTTCAGCTGTATCTAATAAATACTTTTGTGCAATATCAAAATCTATTGGATTGACAAAATACGGGCACCAAAATGTTTTCAAATTATTCGTAAAGATTGGATAAAGCTTTAAAACCTCCTTATCCAAGTCCAAACGAACAATACAACCATACGGCATTGCTTGATGTTTATCATATTCACCATTGCTATTAAATACACCATTACCAATACTATAAATAACAGGCTTATTATTAATATAGTCAATAGGCTGGATCGTATGTGGACCATGCCCAATAATGATATCGACACCACATGATATAAGTAGTTTGGCAATCCGAGTCTGTTCATCATGAATCGGCTTAAAATCAATCCCCCAATGACAAATAACCATAATTTTGTTGGAAGGATATCGTGTACGATAATCTTTAATTTGTTCTACAAGAATACCACTTGTACAAGCAACCCCATCCCTTTCACCTAACGCATAAAAATCAAACTTATTGTAAGCCGTATCTCTGTGCCAGTAGCCATTAAAAATAGCGAGTTTTTTGTCCTTATACTCAATTTCAAAAAATTCATTCGCTTGTTGTTGATTGCGTCCGGCGCCTATGTATGCGATAGATTTTTCTTCAAATTGATCAAGTGTATATTTTAGACTTTCACTTCCATAATCTTTTAAATGATTATTCGCTAGTACAACATGATTGATATTTCTATTTTTAAACTCATTTAACGTTTTTTCTGCATCAGCACCTAAAATAAAAGGTTTAATTTTATCTAAAGGAGACTGTTGATTTTCACTAACCGTAAAAACTGCTTCAAAGTTGGCAATATTAATATCATCTTGACCAAAAAATGGAGCAATCTTCTCAAAAGAGTAATTATAGCCATGTTTTTGTAGTGCATCTTCGATTTTTCGTCTCTTTCTAATTTTAGTATAAGACTCACCAAAATAAGTATCGCCTAAGATATTAATATATGGACTTTTCGCTTGCACTTTTTTCGAAGATGGTAACTCAGCAAAGCTTTGATGATATGGAAGAGTATGCTCTATTTTAGCCTGTTCTGAGTCCGAATAATGGATGCTTATCATTTTATTAGGCTGTTGACTAAAACCAATATAAATTTTTTTATGACTACCTCCTATGAATAGAAACCCGTTTAGATTTGTATATGAAGCAACAATACTAATAGGTCTTATTATTTTTTCCTTAAAATAGGTAAGATCGATAAAAAAAGGCTTTCTAAAATAATCAGGTAATTCAAATATTTTTTTTGCCACTTTAAATACATCAAGAAATGTCTTTTCTTGGCTTACATCTCTTAAATTTCTTCCTGTAACATTAAGAATAGCATCTGGATTTATTCCCAAAACTTCAGCTTCTTGTTTTATTTCTTTTACTGCATTACTCGTGGTTTGATACAATTGCTCTGCAAGCGCCAATATACAATCGGGCTTTTGAGTTAAAATCGTATACTGTAATATCTGGCAGAAATAATAACTTTCACCCAACAATAAACCTAAAGAATTGGCTCTTTTTGCTTCTCTATCTACATTTGCGGTCACTTTATAAATAGAATTCAACTGAATCTCATCAAGCGAATATTTCTTTAAAGCCAAATAAATTAAAATTAGAGAACCGATTCCAAACTCTGTTTTAGTTTGCCATATTTTTTCTGAAAAATTTGAATGTGATAAAGTTGCCGTAACATACTTACCTAAGTTACTACCTCTTTGCAGATGATCGATTTGGTTACTCTCTGGTTTAATAATCAAATTCGGAATTTTTGCAATGGTTGAATTTCGTCTTGAACCTTTGACCAACACCACATCATTTTCTTTTAAAATACTTTGAATTTTTTTAGCGCATTCATTCGCATCTGTGTAGTGACCTAAATTTCGAGCATTTGGTAAAAGTTGATTTAAAAAATGCGTATCTTTACCAAATGTAGCGATAAGTTCAAAATCATTCGCAAGGATTGGCTCAAGTAGACTCTCATGTACTTCTCTAGATTTTTTCTCTAAATTTATAATATCGCCTACGACTAAAATTTTTCTATTTTTCTTAAATTTTTCATGACAATATTTAAATGCATTGACCATTGAAAGATATTCTGCATTATAGGTATCATCAATGATATATGCTTTTTTATCTGGAATTGACAACAATTCTAAAGTTGATTCTTTATTGTTTAATGACTTGAATAAATGTAAAACTTTGCTTATATCTAAATTGAGCGCATATAAAGTTGCGAAAGAAGCAACCATATTACTTAATGTTCCATCATCCACATAATGATCTAATGGAATATGATAACTATTTTTTTTAACCGTAATTACAAAACCTTTATCTGTTCTTTCATATCGAACATCTGCATTTGCATGTTTCCCATAATTTAGAACATTATGACTATACCGATTCACATAGCTTAAGAGTTGATCATAGTTTTTTATATCGCGATTTAAAATGACTAAACCATCTGCTTTTAAACCATTTGCAATCCGGCTTTTATAATCTGCAGTCTGATCTTCATCACAACCTCTTTGTCCAACACCTATCTCTGTTATGATTGCGATATCAGGACGAGATAATTGGCTAATTCCCCCATTTTTCATCCAAAGTGCGGCCATTGCTGTTTCTACAATTAAATAGTCCGGATCAAACATCGCGTTAGATAATGTTAACTTTACACCTGTACGTGAATTATGATTACCAAGCGTCGCATAGGTAGATCCATAATTTTTTAATAATGAATTAAGATAATTTTTAGTACTGGTTTTTCCTACTGTTCCAGTAATTGCGATTGTTTTACTCTTGATCTTTTCCTTTACATATTTAGCACAATGATTGATAAATTGATAAGAGTCTTCTACAACATATTGAGGAATATGCGATGGCAACTCCTTGATTGGTCTTTGTACAACAACTCCGACGTAATCATCAAAAGTTGTTAAAAGATCGTGGGTATCATTCCACTCTGCATAAACTCCACTATTCCCTGTTCCTTTTAACCAGGTTTCCTTATCCATCGCAATAAATAACGTTTCATTTTTTTTACAGTTTGACTTATATTCTGAAATACTCTTAGCACACCAATCGTCACTAGGTTCGATATACCACTTGCCCGGCATAATTTCTGCAATATTTTTCTTAGTTAAAATCATTTTTTCACCGACTTAAAATAAGTTAAAAGTAATATATTTTTATAAACTATTTCTATCTTCTTTTAAGTAACAGCTTAAACCAAAGCTGTTACTTAAGTTTAATACAAATTCGATTAACGCTCTCGCAACGCCTCATTCACTTTATTAAATGGTTTGATAAGGTAATCAAGCACTGTCTTTTTACCCGTCTTAATATCGGTAGTTGCAACCATACCTGGTGTAATTGCAAATTTTTGACCTGACTTATTAACAAGTTTATCGGTATCCGTACGGATATAAACTCGATAATAAAACTGATCTTGCTTCACTTCATCACGTAATGTATCTGGTGAAATTGTCTGCACTTTCCCCTTCAAACCACCATAAATTGAATAGTCATATGCTGTAATTTTAACCAATGCCTCTTGTCCAGGGTGAATAAACGCAATATCACGTGGAGAGATTCTTGCTTCAACTAGCAATTGTTCATCCAACGGTACGATCGTCATTAACTTGCCATTTTGCGTTACAACACCGCCAATGGTCATCACATCAATTTCTTTAACAATACCACGCACTGGTGATCTGAAAATGGTGCGATTCAATGAATCGGATTTTCCTCTGACAATCTGAGATTGGGTTTCAATATCGGTATTGGCTTTGGCTAATTCTTCACGCGCTTTGACTAAGTATTGGTTTTGTGCATCATTAATTTGATTACGTAAGTCATTGGCTTGACGTTTTAAACGCAACACTTCCACTTCACTGGCAGCCCCTTTCGCGACTAAAGGCTCAGTCATCGTCAATTCTTGATTCACCAAGACCAATGCTTGCTTCAAACCTGCGATGGACTCTTCTAAATTAGAACGACGTGAACGATATAATGCCGTTTCTTCACTAATTAATGCTTGATCCTTTTGCACACTTGCTGGAAATTTCAAAGGTGTACCATTCACTTCAGCCGTTAAACGTGCCGCAGTGGCTTGTGCAGAAGTCAGTAACGATGCCGACTCCCCCACCGTTGACTCTAAACGAGTCGGATCGAGTAGTGCTAGGACTTGCCCTTTTTCAACAATTTGCCCTTCTTGCACATTTAACTTGGTTAAAATCCCGCCTTCCAAAGATTGAATTGTTTGCTCCTTCGATGATGGAACCACCTTCCCCATACCCGTGGACACTTCTTCTACTTCAAAAAACCATGCCCAAGTGAGTAATGCTAACAGACCTGCACAAATGATTAAAATAAAGAGGCTTGACTTCGGTAAGCCCGGCTCTACACCGTGTACGCTGGCTTTATGACTTTGCTTACTCATCTTATTGCCCCTGATTCGTTGTTGCCTGACCTAATATTTGTGCTTTTGGCCCATCCATGACGATTTTGCCATCATTCACGACAATAATACGATCAACAAGATCTAACACAGCACGACGATGTGTCGCAATGACCAGTGTTTTTTGTCCAAGCCATAGTTTTAATTGATCAATCAACATTTTTTCTGAAACATCATCCAGTGAAGCGGTTGGTTCATCTAAAAGCAAGATATTTGGTTGGCGTAATAATAATCGTGTTAATAGTAAGGCCTGACGTTGTCCACCTGAAAAACCGACACCACCCTCTAAGATTTGATGATCTAAACCTTCTTTTTTACCAAGCACGAAGTCCAAAGCACCAGTCAGTTTTAACATATGCAAAATTTCATCATCGGTCACCAACGGTGCGCCAAGTTTCAGATTATCCCGAATCGAACCAAAAAACAGTGCTGCATTCTGATTTAACAATCCCATATCTCGGCGTACATCTGCTGGATCAATCAGTCCTAAATCGACACCATCAAGTTTTATTTTGCCTTGAGACGGTTCTTGCATACCCGATAACAGCTGAAGTAATGTCGATTTACCTGCACCATTACGACCTAGAATTGCAATTTTTTCACCAGGTTTAATTTCTAGCTTTGGAATACTCAACGCAGCGCGTTCATCATCTTCACCATATTGAAACATCAGATTATTCAACTGATAATCACCAAAAATGGCAGGACGATGAATGAGATGCATTTTATCTGTCTGATCGACCGGTTTCTTCATCAACTCATCTAAACTGCTTTTGGCCACTTTGGCTTGTTGTAAGCGTCCCAATACACCTGCAATCTGTGAAATAGGACTAAGCATCCGCGAGGATAAAATTGAACATGCAACAAGTGCACCTGTGGTCATTTCACCTTTCATGACGGCAAAACAGCCCACTAAGACCACAATTGCAAAGGTAAGCCCTTGAATTTTTTGAATCCATGCCGTCATCACTCCAACCAATTTACGTTGACGCATTGAAATATCAGCAGACACTTCATTCATATGATTCCACTGATTTTGAAATCTAGACTCAGCACGTAACAGTTTAATATCTTCAATGCCTTGCACGGATTCAACCAAAGTTGCACTACGAATCGCACCCTCACGCATCCCCTCATTCGCCAATTTTGCCAGCGGCTTTTGGATGAGGATACCCGGAATAATCATCAAAGGAACAACAAATACAATCACCCAGAATAAGTTGCCACCAATGAGCCAGAAAATTGCCAAAAATAAGAAAAAGAACGGTAAATCCGCAATTGCAGAAATGGTGGTCGAGGTGACTAATTCACGCACACCATCTAATTCACGAATTTGTGAAATAAATGTTCCTGTTGATTTTGAACGCTCTTTATTTTTAATTCTTAATGCATGACCAAAGACACGGTCTGAAATTTTTAGATCTGCTCGTTTACCAATAATATCAGATAAATAAATTCGGGCGACACGCAAACTAAACTCAAAAATTGCCGCAATCAAAACACCGCCAGCCAAAACCCATAGTGTAGGAATCGATTGCGCGGGAATAACACGATCATACACATTCATGGAGAATAGAATCGTCGCAAGAGCCAAGATATTGGCCAGTAATGAAGCAAACATTACATCTATATAGCGCTTCCAATCTCTTAAAATAATCGACCAAAACCAGCTAGGTTCATAAGGTTTGATGTACTCATCTACCCGAACATCAGCCACTGATTTTTCTGGACGTAATACATATAGATGCGCAGTACTATGCGCTAAGACATCCACATTCAGAACTTGTGCCAAGCCTTGATCGCCACTAAATTGCACACTGGCATTGCCTTCAGCATCAATTTGATCGATCACACCGACTTGCCCATCGTTCATTTCAATAATCACGGGCAAACGCCATGGACTTAAAATATCTTTACTAAAAGTACTTTTTCTTAAGCTTAGTCCAATTTGGCGACAGACTAGAGCTAAAATATCATCAATATTTTGATTCGAATTCCAGTCGAGTTGTAAGCGCAATCGTTCTTCCGAAGGCTCAATCCGATAATGTTTTGCAACAGTGAGTACGGCTTTTAGCCATGGTTGATAATCTCTAGAATTACTCATGGCTCTATCTCAACCCCTTGAATAGAAATATTATTTAATTTATAAAAATCTCTGGACTGACCAGTAATTTTAATATAATTGGCTAAGCCATCATAAATGTCATATTTGGCAGTTTGTATTTGTTGTGCCACATTATGTATGGCTTCCTCAGCATTAAGTAAGTCTACAACCGTACGCGTACCGAGTTTATACTGTTCCTGATACAACTCCTTGGTTCGAGCCGTAGTTTCTCTACGTGCTGCAAGTACTTGCATTTGTTGTTGCTTATTTTCAACTTGTTCTCGAATCAAGCTGACTTGATCAGAAACGTCACGATAGACTGCATTGACTTGAGCCTTCGCTGCCTCTTCTGCAAAACTGGCCGATTTTAATTTGGCACTGTTTGCACCACCCTGAAAGAAGTTACTACTCACTTCAAGCATTACCGAACTATAGGTCCCATTTTTTTCATTATTATTGGGGTTATAACCATTCAAGGCCTTATTTAAACTACCTTTCACCTGTAAAGTCGGATAAGGATTCAATTTTGCTTGTTCTTTTTGAGACTTTGCAATTTCAACATTTGCTTGCGCAATCATCATCTCTGGGATCTTGGTATAATCCGTTGCTTGATACAAACCAGAATCACTTACAATCGAATCCGGCAAAGTAAACGTTGTCGCTGAGACATCATAGCCCAATAAAGTTTTTAGCTTTTGCTGATACTGACGTAACACTGTTTCTTGTATCAATTTATTGCTCATAGCAGCTTCTAAGGTCGACTGTGCTTGGACTGGATCTGCTTGACTACTAATACCAGCACGTGCACGTAAATTGGCAATTTCAGCAATCCGTGCAATGCCTTTCACCTGCTGATCTGCAATTTTGACGATCTCTTTATAGCGGTTAATATTGATGATCGCATCCATGGTCTGTGCAGTAACATCATCAATACTCGCTAATAATTGTGCTTGCTTCTCAAGTAATTGAGCTTTTTCAGCATTCACAGATTCATGAATTTTACCAAAATCATAAAGCACTTGAGTCGCAGTTACACTATACACCTGAGCGCCCCGCCCTTTTTCAGTTAAGTTTGCTGAGCTTATTCCGCCTGAGATTTGCGGATAATATTGTGATTTTGCGGTATCAATATTGGCACTCTGAGCAGAGATTTCGGAAATTTTCTTGGAAATATCGGGGTGATTTTGCAAAGCCTGCTGTACTGCATCTATTATAGAGACGGTATTTGACTGGTATTTACCTCGATCATTTCCGTTTGGCACTACATTCCTGGCACTCGAATTTGGTAAGGTAATGATCGGTAAATTTTTTTGCTCTGGTTGTTCTACAGGAAAAGCACTCAAGGTCTGAATACTAATTTTATGAGCATCTTTTTTACCGTTACCAAACAACTCATTCAATTCACTTTTAGCAGAGTTGAAATACTCTTGAAAGCTCGCTGCATGCCCCGTTTGTATAGCTAACGTTAAAGGTAATAATACCCCCCACACTAACTTTGATTTGATCTTTATCATGTATAAATAGTCTACTTTTAAACCAGTTTTTTTGTATCAATCAGCCCTAATAAAACTAATGCTGATTTTTGATAAATCATTCGAAAAAATAAGCAAAGAATAAGTAAAATCAATTGAATACCTTCTATCTTGCCAACGATTTCCATATATGTGTAGTTTACCTCTACAAATTGCTTATTCAAATTATTCTACTCAAAAAACACTCTATTCTTGATAAAAATGTTTAACATAAGCAACATAACCCGATAAATTGTGCTCCTGATCATCAATTCGAACTCTAAACCGGTCATGTCTCACATAAAAAGAATTTAATATGTTATTCGGTTTAGCCATATACATCGCTATTTCAGGATAGAAAAATCCTGTCGAACGCTGAAATTCAACTCTAAGTTCGATCAATTCTTTTAACTCGTCAACTTTTGCTGAAGCATACAACGCTTGAAATTCAGTTAATTTTAAACGTTGAAGCATTTTATAGGCAGCCATCATCATTTCTAAGAAAGTGGCATAAGCCGTCTTACGGTTTTTAATAAAATCCATGTGTTTGAGATAATTATTTATTCCAAATTGGAAATATTTTTCTTCAGGGCAAATCAGGGTTAATTCATTTGTACAATAACTTAACCAATGGTCATGATATTTGTCATATTTTTTATTAATGAAGTGTTCAAACATCAGCTTGACTGTCGCCAGTAATGCGTCACTTTTATTAATTTGATATAAACGCAATAAGCCTAAAGCCGCTTCACCATCATAGTAAACGATCCGAAATTTTTCTTTCACTTCCAGCGATGGGTAATGTAAAACATGGCTAGTCTCACCATGCTCATCCACCATATAACGAATACCTTCTGCTAATTTTTCTGCATATTCAATAAATTGAGCATCTTTGGTAATTTCTTGATATTTAGCAAACATAAAGATCGCGGTTGCATTCGAGCCTAACTTAATTTCTAATGCATCCTCACCGCCGTCAATCATAAATCCTTTGCCGTCCACTTCTCTATAAAAATGGTCGATCGCATATTGTATTGAGGCTTTAATTTTATCTAGGTATTCAACCCTATAATCGATTTCTAAAGTTTCTAATAAAGAATAGAGTGCTGTGCAGTGTCGAACAGTATTATAACTATTTATTTCTCTATTATATGCAGAAAAATAACCATATATAAAACGACCATCTTTCTGAATTTGATTATGCAAAAATTCCGCATTTTTTTTAATTAACTGGGTAATATGTTCCTTTTTATTTTCACTTATTATTCGTATGCCATTTTGAGCATTTTGACTTTGCAGATCAATAATTTTATTATTTTCAAAAAATGCAGAAAACGTATCAAATAACCAAACATCCTTTAATTCATTTAATGAATATTTCTTTGTTATCGTTGGATATTTTTTTTGAATTGCGTCATTTAAATTTTTTTCATCAAGAAAATTTGGCTCATTATAGACAACACCTTTAATAATTGATTTACCGTAAATTTCCTGTTCTAAAAAACAAATTTGGAAGTTCTCATCTAAGCTAAAACCTTTACGCATATGGTTGTTATGCGGTTGTTTATGCACAAGACTTTCAAAATCACTCCCACTGATTTTTTCAATATTATAAGGGATGTCAATTTTCACACAATCCATTAACTTACTGTTTTTTTTATATAATTTTTCTATAAAATTTAAAAGTCGCTGAATGAGTTTTTTTAAATTTGCATCACTACTTTCCCAAACTTGGCAGCGCTGTTCAAGACGTCCATAAGAAAAAAAAAGTACGTAACGCTCTTGCTCTATTTTTTTTTCAGTAACTGTTTCTTCAATCCAAGCCACTAGATTGTTTTTAAAATTTAATAACTCACTGTACGTACGAATTGTCATATTCCACACAAAATATTATTGTTTAAATCCATTTGAGTATACATTTAATTTTTTATTATTTCCATGTAATCAACTTTTTTTAATATAAAAATTTAAAACACACTTACTTTTATTTATTAGAGCTACTTTATACATTTTCTAAATATAAAGAACAGTTATCACTATTTTATCCCCCGTATCCAATCGATTTTTTAATATAACGATAACAATAATAACCATCAAAAAAAAGAGGCTCACTAGGAGCCTCTTTTTTTATTTATTTAACTTACTGGATTAGAAAGTCAAATGATGACCTTGCATCAACTCATCCAAAGTCATATCAACATTTTTCAAGGTTAATAACTCTTTAGATTCATAAGTCGTACCAGCAGTACCATCACGATCAATACTGATAACCGTATCATTACCGACTTTAGAAACAGAGACAAAGTTGCCAATATTATCAGGAGTTACGCTTTGTCCTTCAAGTAGTTTACTAATATCGATTTTATCACCTTGATTTGGTTTGAAGTCAGTCCACGTATCGTGACCGTTACCACCTGTTGCATCAGTCGCACTCAACAGTTTGAAGATCACGGTATCTGCACCACCGTTGGTTGTAAATGTATCATTACCAGCCGAACTTTCCACATGATCAGCAAATTCAGAGGTATTTACATTTTTACCAACATTGATCTCAAGCGTTGCTGTTTCTGTGACGCCAAGTACAGAAACTGTCTTATAGGTAAAGGTTTCTACACCATAAGCTGTACCACTTGGTTTATATGTATAACTACCATCTTTGTGTAATGTTAGCGTGCCATACTCACCTTGAACATCAAAGGATTGAGCTCCCTTATTCGCGTCATTGACATACAACTCTTTAGCACCAATGCTTAACTGATCAATAGTACCTGTACCTTTATCATTGAGTAAAATATCCCCCTCAATAACAGGCAAGTTATTATTTTGCATAGCATCTAAATGCGTCAATTGAACAGCGGCTGTTGTTGTAACAGAGAATTCGCCGTTATTTGGTCCAGTAGTCCAGCCAAGTCCTTGCGAAGTCGTCACATTTTTAACACTTACATCAACCGTATAGACCCCAGCGCTATAGTTACTTAACATAGCAGTTGCTTGGTAAGTATCACCACTCTTCAAAAGTTCACCTGAAGAAATAATAGTACCATTGGCATCTTTCACCGTATAAGTTGAGCTTACAGTACCCCACTTATCAGCGCCAATAATGTCACCAGTTTTGAGTGCAGCAACAATTTTTAGGTTCCCATTGGCAATCAGATTTTCATCAACCGTCAATAGGGTCTGCTTGCTATAGGTATTTGTCCACGTATCCGTTGAGGTACCAATAAGACTATCATTTCCTAAAACTGGTTGACCAGCAATAGCCTTAATAGCACCAGCATCAGTACCTTGAACCAGATCATCGCTTGTAATCAAATTACCTTCAAGAACTTGCACTGCGTTAAAGTCGTCTGTGGTACTGTTTGTGCCAATTTTCACATTCAGTACGGTAACAACCGTTGAACCACTAGCTGTTTGCGTCACAACGTTAAAGCTATCAACTTTACCGTATGGCGGTTCCCAACCCGTAGTGTCTGTTGGTTTAGTTACAGTGTAAGTATAGGTTCCATCGGCATGAATAAGCAACGTACCGTACTTACCGACAACTTGCGTTGCTTGACCCGCTTCAACAGCTTGATCATCAACCTGAAGTACCACCGTAGTTTCCACTGGTGTGATGTCACCTGAAGCCTCACCACCAAGTGTCTGCGGGTTGCTGTAATCATAAATAGTATCGTGATCAACATACAAACCTATACCAGTTGCAACTGAAACACCACCCTCACTTTGCAACAGCGCACGATACTCACCCTCACCAAACGTTAGTTTGAGTGGATTAGATTTACTTCCACCTACATAAGTCGTAAACCAGTTATCTTGATGATGAACTTGAACATAATTCCCTGTTTTTTCATCTAATTTATAAATATATAAATCATATGTAGTAGCTACAGACAAACCGCCTGCACTACCATGGAAGGTGAGCTCACGCATTTGTTCCTGACCAACAGTGAACTTCATTACTCCATTACCAGTAAGTGCATTAGCACTTAAAATACCTCCACCCAGAAGACCAAGATTGATAGTTGTAAAGCCAATTGCATTTGGAATAGCAGAATCATCTGTGTCAACCAAAACAGTCGGTGTAACATCCAAAACAACAACACTATCGATATCGAGACGTTCCGAAGCAGGGGTAATATTCAACTGAATATTGAGATCTGCTGTAGAGGTCGTGCCAGCTGGTGATTTCACAGTGTATTTGAAATTATCAACCACACCATAACCAGAGAGGGTATCCTTCACAACATATGTATATGAACCATCCGACTTGACAGTCAAAGTACCATATTTACCGACAACAACAGTCTCACCATTTGCATTAACATCAGTGTCGTCACTATCAGTTTTAATATGAGTTAAGGTTGTACCATTTGGTAGTACATCGTAACCATATTTTGCATCTACATCAGTCAGCATATTGCCACTTGTTGTACCGTTGACTTCGATTGGATTCTTGTAATCATTCACAACATCTTTTTCAAAGACCATGGTATAGCCAGTAGCTAACGCAAGTCCAGCACCAGAGCTCAACACGAATAACCAGTTACCTTGATCAAGGGTATATTCTCTCGATTGAGAAACACCACCAATGACTGCAACAAACCAATTATTCACAACTTCTTGTTGTTCCCACGCACCTGTTGTTTCATTTTGTTTATAAACATGAAGATCCATTGTTCCGACAGTTAAACCACCTGCATTTGCATGTAATTTAATATCTCGAGTGGTACCTTCAGCAACACTCAACTTCGTACTAGAGCCAATCACATCTGAAAGTATATCTGCATTTATAACTGGACCTAATCCTACAGACCCCACGGTGAACCCAGTATCATTTAAGCTACCTGGATTTGGGTTAACGGTTTGAGTTGGTTTGACATCCAAGACCAGATCAACATCATTATTAACAGCAACAACAATGTCAGAATCGCTGTCGGAATCAGAGTCGCTGTCGCTATCAGAGTCAGAATCAGAGTCGCTGTCAGAATCAGAGTCGCTGTCAGAATCAGAGTCGCTGTCAGAATCAGAGTCGCTGTCGCTATCAGAGTCAGAATCAGAGTCGCTGTCCGAGTCAGAGTCAGAATCGCTGTCGCTATCAGAGTCAGAGTCGCTGTCGCTATCAGAGTCAGAGTCGCTGTCGCTATCAGAGTCGCTGTCAGAATCAGAGTCGCTGTCGCTATCAGAGTCAGAGTCGCTGTCAGAATCAGAGTCGCTGTCGCTATCAGAGTCAGAGTCGCTGTCAGAATCAGAGTCGCTGTCGGAATCAGAGTCAGAGTCGCTGTCGGAATCAGAGTCAGAGTCGCTGTCGCTATCAGAGTCAGAGTCGCTGTCGGAATCAGAGTCAGAGTCGCTGTCGCTATCAGAGTCAGAGTCGCTGTCGCTATCAGAGTCAGAATCGCTGTCGCTATCCGAATCAGAGTCACTGTCGGAATCAGAGTCAGAATCACTGTCGGAATCAGAGTCAGAGTCGCTGTCAGAATCAGAGTCGCTGTCGGAATCAGAGTCAGAGTCGCTGTCCGAATCAGAGTCGCTGTCGCTATCAGAGTCAGAGTCGCTGTCGGAATCAGAGTCAGAATCGCTGTCGCTATCAGAGTCAGAGTCGCTGTCGCTATCAGAGTCAGAGTCGCTGTCGGAATCAGAGTCAGAGTCGCTGTCGCTATCAGAGTCAGAGTCGCTGTCGGAATCAGAGTCAGAATCGCTGTCGCTATCAGAGTCAGAGTCGCTGTCGCTATCAGAGTCAGAGTCGCTGTCGGAATCAGAGTCAGAGTCGCTGTCGCTATCAGAATCAGAGTCAGAATCGCTGTCGCTGTCAGAGTCGCTGTCGGAATCAGAGTCGCTGTCGGAATCAGAGTCAGAGTCGCTGTCGGAATCAGAGTCAGAGTCGCTATCAGAATCAGAGTCAGAGTCGCTGTCGCTATCAGAGTCAGAATCGCTGTCGGAATCAGAGTCAGAGTCGCTGTCAGAATCAGAGTCGCTGTCGCTATCAGAGTCAGAGTCGCTGTCAGAGTCAGAGTCGCTGTCGGAATCAGAGTCAGAGTCGCTGTCGCTGTCAGAGTCGCTATCAGAATCAGAGTCAGAGTCGCTGTCGGAATCAGAGTCAGAGTCGCTGTCGCTATCAGAGTCACTGTCCGAGTCAGAGTCGCTGTCGCTATCAGAGTCAGACTCACCACCACCAATATCAGTAATAGGTGCGTTTATTTTTGTAGGCTCTGATGTATTCTGAGCCTCGTCAGTTGCTGTAACTTCAACAATTTCACCGCCAATTAATGCTGGCTTGATCTTAACTGTGTAGTTACCATCGGCATCTGCGGTTGTTCCACCTAATATATTACCATCTTCACCTCTTACGATAATCGATGAACCTGGCTCAGCTGTCCCTGTTACTTCTGTACCGTCGTCATTAAATTCAGCAGTCGGTGCATCAGGCGGTGTCGTATCTGGCGCTTTTACTTCAGTAGGATCAGATACGTTACCCGCAACATCTTCCTGAGTAATCGTCGCAGTTTCACCATTGGTTAATGGTGGTTGGACTGGAATGGTGAAGTTACCGTCGCTATCAACAACACCTGTTCCAATAA